>DUQK01000046.1 GCA_012837835.1 Christensenellaceae bacterium
ACAACCTAAGCGCATATGTAAAGGACAATCCTTTTGCGGATACTGACCTACCAGTGGATTTAGGCTGACGCTTCCGAAAGGTGTCTTGCGACACCTTTCGGGGGAACCTCGTTTTTCTGCGGAAAAACGAGGGGAAGCATTTTTCTGCGCGCAGCCTATGGCTACACTTGAAAAATGAAGGTTGCAAATTTTCTCCCGAAAAATGGGATTTTTCTCCGCAAATTTGCTCCTCGAAGCGTACACGCCGCTTCTGCGGATTATTATGGGGACTTTGCCCCCATACCCCCAAGTAACATTAGCGAATAATATTATTGTTGCTTGGGGTTTGTGTTGTGGCGTATTTGGGGGACACCCCCATACCCCCGTGGTATGTTCCGCAGCTTGTGTTTTGTGCAGCTGCGGTTTTTTGTTGCGTATTTTATGTGCGCCTTTTGTTTCAGCGGGATTTTGAATTTTGTTTACACTTTTTGATACAATGAAAAAATCAGTTTTCAAATATTTATGGAACAGAACCTATTTCCGAAAGGTTAAGAACACTCAAAATGCCTGCTACGGATTCAAAACAGAGCGGATAATTTGATGGAGGCACCGGATGTTTTACTAAGACCTTTTTGAACTCATCTATATTTTTACAGCCGAATGCAGGCATTATTTTTTGACAAAATGCACGAGAAGCGAATTTACGCCATTCTTGTTTAATAACATAAACATCGTAAACATAAGTAATTGGGAACCATTTCAACGTTTGTGGGGCTTGTGGATAGATATATGCGAGATGCATTAGATAAGCATCTCCCAATACCAGTTGACTGCAAGAAGCGTAGGGTAAAACTGCTCTTTCAATAATCAGGTCTGCAATAATACTATAAAGTTTACCCTTATTCTCATGAAGTTCTTTGTACTTTTTTTCAAAGCATTCGGTTCTGCTTTGAGCATAAAATCCTTCGATTCCTATTTCGATATTCTCATACGAACGATATACAATAAAATATGTGTGGTTCACTAATTCACCTAATGCAGCAAAATTATTATAAAACACCATAATTGCAGCCACTCGGATCATAAGTTCATGTAACAAAAAAATTACAACTTCATTATATCTTATATCATAAGGGTCCGACTGTTTATGAGATATGAGAGTGTTGTTAATTTTCTCAAAAGCGCCAGCAATGTCTTTGCCAGCATTTAGTTGTCCAGATGAAATCTTATACGAGAGAAACTCTGTAAAAACATCCTGTAAAGGTTTGCTATTCATAATCGCATCATAAATATCTTGTCCGGTTATTTGATTTTCCTTCCACGTTTGTTTTACAAGACTGATATACTCGGCAACAATTTCCTCTTCCAGCTTTTTTTGATTAACCTTTTCAAACTCATATTTTCTAACAAGTCTGTAAATTTTCGCGAGATTTGTTGTTGTGTTTTCTAACCATTGTGGCTTCTTTCCTAATTGCGGTTTTTGAACAAGGGGCATACCCCATAAATGACGAATTAGTTTTTCATATTCACTATCATAATTGCCATACATATCAGAAAGGTCAAAATACATAGTGGAGCCAAGATAAATTGGCAAGTATGGTTTACCATTTTCGTCACGCTCAAAAACAATGGGCACAAACTTAGTCTGTTCGGATTTTTCGTAGATTTCAGGTGTTATAATTGCTGTTTCTGCGCCAACACCCCCTTCTCTGGAATCAGCTTTTTCTGCATACCGTTTATCACAAATCATAAGCACAAAATTAATAGTTGGGTCGCCAACGCATCGTTCCATAAATTTATACTTATCTTGACCCTTTTTCAGGTCCCACTCATCCAGAATAACATCAACACCATGTGATTCGACAAGTTCAACAGCTAACGCTTGAACCTTATCTTGATGTTCTTTCCCACTCCAAGAATATGAAATGAAAACTTTTGGCGCTGTTTCCTTATATTCAATATTAGTTGTATTCATTGCAGTATGCTCCTTTTGTTTCTAATAGTTTTCATGCATTGAATGTTTCAAGTTGATGTTTTAAATTGTCCAACAATTCGGAGTGGTTAGGATATTAAGCATTTCTCTTTTCACAAATATTTACGCTCCTTTTCAGAGTGTATAAAGCATATCTTAAATTATCTTGATAGTCAAAAATAATTTACCATGAATGATTCTTATGTTGTCATTTTAAAAAATATCTAAAATCTTCCCTTAATCTGTAGATTTGTAAGGGATTTTTAACTTACTCTATAGATTTTAAAGCAGCCACATATGCATGGGTTTGTGTTGTATCATATATAGGTATTGATGAATCCTCTTGGCTAATCAATAACCCAATCTCGGTACAGCCCAAAATTACTCCTTCAGCGCCATCTGCTTTCAAAGAATCAATTATGCGCATATATTCTCTTCGAGATTTATCGCTTATTATGCCAAGACAAAGCTCATTGTAAATAATATAATTTACTATTTCAATATCTTTTTCGTTTGGAATTATTACTTCAATTCCGTTTTGTTGAATTTTTTCCTTATAGAAATTCTGTGTCATAGTATATTTAGTCCCTAAAAGCGCTACTTTTTTTACATTGTTTTTCTTTAGCGCTTCAGCAGTCGTTTCAGCGATGTGGATAATAGGAATTTTGATTTCTTTCTGAATGTATGGGGCTACCTTGTGCATTGTATTTGTGCATATAACAATATAATCCGCGCCGGCTTGTTCAAGGCGTATAGCGGCATCAGCAAGTATAATTGCACTTTTGTCCCAATCTTCTTTAGATTGACACTCCTCAATCTCTGCAAAATCAACACTATATAATATTATTTTAGCGGAATGTAATCCTCCTAATTTTTCTTTAATTGTTTCGTTTATAATTTGATAGTAGGAAACTGTGCTTTCCCAACTCATTCCGCCTATTAGTCCTATAGTTTTCATTTTTTTACCTCTTAAAGTATTATCTTCTTAGCTTTTGTTTGACATAAGTGGTTATGCAACCTCAAAACTCCAAACGATAAACATAATCGTCCATGTAATAACCTTGTCCGATATCATTTTTTTCACTTCTGATTATTTTAAATCCAAGTTTTTCATAAATCAATGTGGTGCTGTTGTGTTTATTTACATTCAGCTCTATAGACGCGAATCCCTCTTCTTTTGCCTTCATAATTACAAAATCAAGCATATTCCTAGAATAACCTTTCCCACGCTCTTTTTTATATAGGTATAGCTTACTTAGGTACATAAAATCTGTTTTAGGATAGAATGCAAGAAATCCTATACTTCTTCCATTTTCGCTTACAAAATAATATTGATAGCCTTCTTCAAGCTGATTGCGAATACTATCCGCAGATTGAAATTTTTTAAGCATATAGTCATTTTGAGTTTTTCCCACGATTGGGTCATAATGTTCCCGTAATATTTCAGTTGCCATCTCTGACATTTCTATAATTTTGCTTTCATCTGAAAGCTGCAATTTTTCAAAGTTCATGTACATCACCTCAGTAAATTCCGATATATTCACAGCATCATAATAAAATATTTTTTATACTCTTACAAGTTATTATGTTTTTTCCTATTAGAACCACAGCGTTTTTTCAGTGTAGTTTTGTATCGTTTTTACATATTCGCCTGCACGGAGTACATTAACGGCGTGAGTATGTCTAAGGTCTTGAAATACAATAACGAACAATTGCAGCGTTATAGAAATCATGATAATATTAAATAGAAACAAAGCTTCACTTTGTTTGTTTTCTAAAAAGGTATCTACAATTATCGAACATTTTTATAGACAAAGCGAGGCTCAAAAAAGAAAAGGAGGAAATGAAATGCAAAAAAAGCTTCAAGCACTATTGTTAGTCATAACTCTGCTGATTACAGTTTGTGGGGGAAACGCTGAGAGTACCTATAAGGCGGGCTCCTACGATGTTACGGTTGAGGGGTTTGGCGGAGATATGATAGTTACTACTAACTTCACAACAGACAAGCTGGAAAGCATTGTTGTTGGTGAAAATAATGAAACACCGGGCATTGGAGACACTGCGATTGAACAACTTCCCGGAAAAATTGTTGAGACCCAATCTTTGGCAGTCGATAGCATAACAGGCGCTACTGTAACTTCTGATGCCATAAAGAAAGCTGTTGAAGAGGCGATTGCAAATGCAGGCGGCGATATTGAGGCATGGAAGACTGCAGCAGTTGAAACTGGTCCTAAAGAAGCCGTTGAAGAAACTGCGGATGTTATCGTTATCGGCGGCGGCGGTGCAGGGTTGTCAGCAGCCGTTTCTGCAGCAGAGAACGGCGCAACCGTTATACTAATTGAAAAAACTGCGGCTCTGGGCGGCAACACCGTTCGCGCAGGCGGTCCCTTCAATGCTGCTGACCCCGCTCGTCAGGCTAATTACCCGGCGGCATCTGAAGCCGCCATGGCAACGGTTTACGCTCTTGCTAAAGAAGAAGCCAAGTCTCCAGAACATCAAGCGGTTATGGACCAGCTTAAGGCTGACCTTGAAGCTTATGAAAAAGGCGAGAAAAACTATCTGTTCGACTCTATTGCCCTGCACACCTTGCAGACATACGCAGGCGGAGACTATATGGGTTATTTTGACCTTATTAAGAAACTTACAGGCGAAGCGCTTGAAACCACCGAGTGGATGGCAGGCAATGGCGTAGTCTGGAAAGATGATATTTCTACTGTTCCGGGCGGACTTTGGCCTCGCACACATGTCCCTCAAGGCTCTGCAGGCGGCGATTATATCAAAGCCGGTCAAGCAAAAGCGGAATCCCTTGGCGTTAAGATAATACTTGATTGCAAGGGGGAAGAACTTATTGTTGAAAACGGTCGTGTTGTCGGTGTAAAAGCCGAAAAGACAGACGGAACGCCGGTTACCCTTAATGCCAACAAGGCTGTTGTAATTGCTACCGGTGGTTTTGGCGCCAATAAGGAAATGCGCAAACAGTATGACCCGAGCCTTAACGAAGAACTGGGTACAACCAATACGCCTGCGGCAACGGGCGATGGTATATTCATGGGTCAAGCAGTTGGCGCTAACCTAGTCGGTATGGAATACATACAGTGCCTGCCCTTGGGCGATCCGGAAACAGGGGCGCTTAATGGCTGGATGGGCGCTATCGGCGTTGAATACTACTATCAGGTAAACAAAGAAGGTCATAGATTTATGGCGGAAGACGGCAGACGCGACACCATGACCCAAGCTCTGCTTAAACAGACTGATTCCATGAGCTATGTAATCACCGATACCAACAGCGAAGGCGCAGATGGCGTTAACCTTTGGGGCGACAATGTTGAGGACTTGGTTGCAAAAGGACGCATTTTCCGTGCGGATACCATTGAAGAACTGGCTGAGCAGATAGGGCTTGACCCGGCAGTGCTCAAAGCCACTCATGACCAGTTTAACGCTTATGTTGCAGAAGGAAAAGATGCGGACTTTGGCCGCAGCCTATTTGGCGACCCCATTGACACAGCTCCCTTCTACGCATCCCCAAGAATGCCTACCGTACACCATACCATGGGCGGTCTTGAAATAGACCTTAAGGCGCATGTACTCGATGCAGATGGCAACATAATCCCCGGTCTATACGCAGCGGGCGAAGTTACCGGCGGTATACACGGGTCTAACCGGCTCGGCGGAAATGCCCTGCTTGATATTAATGTGTTTGGACGCGAAGCAGGTAAAAACGCAGCTGCTGAATAAACACACAATAAACACACAACAATAAACACACACTAACAAAGAGATCCTGCATGTGCAGGGTCTCTTTGCTTCTGCCAACAAAATTCCGGAGTGATTTGTGGAGTTTTACCGTTTTTATCTTATTTTTACTAATCAGCTTCTTCATCTAAAGTTTCCAATAGAAAACTTACAGGGCGAAAACCGTCATTACAGGAAACCATTGCGGATTTTTTGTTCTTCATCCAACCGTTGTATATGTTTTCGCCACCATGTGCCAAGGTCATTACAAAGGGGGACATGGTTTCCCAAGCGCTGTCGCATAATTTTTCCGGTTTTTGCCAGCCGTTTGCTATAAACACCTGCCCTTCTGCTAAGTTGCAGGCATTATCAATAGGGTTCTCATACTTTGCTATTAAGTCCGTATGCACCGCTATTCTCTTTACCGTAATCTTTACTTTTTTCATAATTATATTTCCTTAAAATAATAATTTTGTGGTCTTATATAAGCTTAAATATTCTTTTACCAATCGCCAATACCTCTTTTTAGGGTAAGCGCTAATATTATACAAGATAATCTTTTATTCTGTATACCAAGGATAGGGGCAAACTATATGTGTTAATGTTTTCCGTATATAGTTATTTCGTTCGTTTCCAAATTATTCCCATGATTTTTGCAATTAGTTAAGGAACATTCCTATCATTTTTGCAGGTATTTCCAAATTATTCGTATGCTTTTTGCGGTTATTCCGGGTTTATTCCTATGGATTTTGTTGCTTCTGCAGCAATGTAAGTATTTAAATTTTGTTTAAGCCTTAAAATTCAACTATTTTAAAATAATTTAGCAGCTATATAAGTTTTTTGTGTTGTGGTATTAGACAAGAAAATATATAAATTTATTTTTACAAAACCCACTTTCTGTTAATATTATGTCTGCTAATTAAAAACAATGCTACAGAAAAAAACAGCAGCATACAGAAAGACAATATCGGAGAAATAGTATTCACTCCTGTAATGGCGCCTTTAAGTATATCCGCTCCGTAAGTGAGTGGCAAACAGTAGGAAATAGGGCGTAAAAACACAGGCAAATCTGAAATGGGTATAAACAATCCGCAGAGAAACAACATAGGAAAGCGGAAGAAATTTGAAAAAGTTTGCGCTTCAAATACTTGTTTGGCGGATACTGCAATCAATAATCCCATTAATGCTGAGCTTAAAGCAATCATAAAAACAGCAGGCAATATTATTCCAAAGTTTACTCCTTTTAAATCTATAAAAAAACTTGCAAAAACTATAGGAACAAAGGCGTTAAACATACCGAATATAATAGTCCCCGCTATTTTTGCTAAAAGCATTACATTTAAGCTTATAGGCGCCAGCATTAAACGCTCAAAAGACCTGCCGCTGCGCTCAAAAGTAATAGTTACAGCAAGCATTGATGTGGTGCCAAATAAAATACTCATAGCCATTAAGCCCGGAAGCAGCTCCAAAATGTTTTTCCCCGGGGAGCGAATAAGCTGCATTAACGACCAAGATAGAGGAAAAATAATCCCCCAGCTTATATTAGGCGGTTTAAGATAATAATTCTTTATATCTTTTTTTAATATATTCCAAAAAGCGATAAAGCTCTTCATTTGCGCCCTCCTTTTTTCTCGTCCCTTTTAAGCTGCGAAGATTCTATGCCGGTAAGCTTAACGAATACATCTTCTAAGGAAGGGCGCAGTTCTTTTGCCTCATACACATCAATTCCTTTATCGTGCAGAAAATCCATAACAGGCAGCAGCGAAATTCTATCTTCCGATTCCATAATCAAAGTATTGTCGCCTTGAACAGCTACTTTGCTTCCCTTAAAATTATTTTTAAGTTCAGCAGTAAGGTTTTCGGCGGATTTACTTGTAACAAAGCGGATAGCATAACTATGCGAAACACTGTCCATAAGTTCTGAAGATGTTCCGGAAGCGACAATTTGTCCCTTTGCGATAAAAGCGATACGGTTACAAATGCGCTCGGCTTCTTCTATATAGTGGGTGGTTAGAAAGACGGTTGTGCCTTGCTCTTTTAAAGCCACTATCATTTTTCTAATCTGCCTTGAACTTTCCACATCTATGCCGGTTGTAGGCTCATCTAAAAACAATATCTGCGGCGAATGTATAAGCGCTGCTGCAATTGTAAGTTTGCGTTTCATGCCTTTGGAATAAGCTTTAAAAGGACGCTTGCCGGCATCTTTAAGCTTGAATTCTTCTAAAAGATGCCGGGCTTTTATTTCTCTTTCGCTTTTTTCCATGCCGTATAAAGCGGCGCAAAAACACAAATTGTCAAAGCCGTCCATTTCATTATAGAGGTTGCTTTCGTCGGCGACAATTCCCATTATAGATTGTGCTTTTTTAGTTTGCTTTGTTACATCTATGCCGTTAATTAATATTTCTCCGGCTGAGGGTCTTGCAAGGCCTATCATCATGTTAATAGTGGATGTTTTTCCTGCTCCGTTCGGCCCTAAGAAGCCGAATATCTCTCCCTTTTGAACTTCAAAAGAAATATTGTTTACAGCGATAAAATCACCATATGTTTTTGTTAAGTTAGTAACAGCAAGCATTTTTACAGTCCTTTTATTAATTGTTTTTACCGTGGCAGAATTCCTTTACCTCATCACTGCATGTACCTTTTTTGGGGCATTCTTTCTCTTCGTTAGCAGGGCAGTCATCGCGTTTTTCGGGTTGACAGGCTTCCTGTTCGATAGCTGCCAGCTCTTTTATCTCTTTAGCCAGTTCGTGCAATACTTCTCTTTTTACAGTATAGTGCATATAATATCCGCGCTTTTCCCCAACAAGCAAACCTGCCTCACGCAATACCTTTAGATGTTGCGATACAGTTGCCTCGGTTAGTGTGAGTTCATTTGCCAAAGCGCGTACGCAATAGTTGTGCTTTAACAGCAATTTCAAAATATTCATGCGTGAATCATCTGCAATAGCTTTTAGTACTTTTGTTTTGTCCATAATAATCCTCCTCAAGTTTAATTAGCTATCTAGCTAATCAAATTATAGCACAAAGGATTAATTAGGTCAACACCTAATTAAAGGTTAGTTTTAAGTTATAGAACCTTTTAAATAACTTAGATTAAAATTTCGCCTTTTCGTATGCGTTCACGATAGTTCATCAGGATATTGTCTAACTCTATAATTTTGTTTAAATGCATTTTTTCAGTTTCGCTTGTCTCTATAATTTGACTGATTCCTCCGTTTTTAATTATAAGTCTTTTATTTCCTGTAAGAGCCAACAAGGGGTCGTGAGTAGCAATCAAAACTATTTTATTTTGATTAATTAACAGTTTTAAAGCTTCTACTCTATTTATTCCGGCGTTTTCAATTTCATCAATCAGAACTATGGGGGATGAGCTTAATAGGGCTGTATCGGCAACCATAAGGGCTCTAGCTTGACCTCCGCTTAAAGCAGTGAGAGGTGTATTAGGCTCAAAAGACTCTCCTGCCAATTCGTTAGCATATTTAATAACTGATTCTGCTTTTTCGGATGCGTTCTCAGACATTCGGCTGTATGCATGAAGCCTTACAAAATCTTCTACATTTATATCCATTACAAAATTCATATTTTGGGATAGTTGCGCAACTAAATTATGTTCAATTGAAAAACGCCAATTTTCCGGAGGAACTGAACCATTTATCAAAATTTGTCTGCCTGTCGGCGTGTCTTTTTGAGCCATCCACTCTATATCAGCTAATAATCTGCTTTTCCCGGAACCGGTCGGCCCAACTATACAGATTATTTCTCCCTTTTTGATAACTAATTCTGTCTGTTCTCTTTGTCCGGACTTATCAGTTCCTCCTATAATCGTTAAACTTTGTATTTCTAATTTTGTTTCTTGATTAAGCTTTTGCATGCTTGACATAAAGGCTTTAAAATGTTTGAGCAAACCCTCATAATCCATGCCCATATCCTCTAAAAACAAATAAGGAAGATTGTTAATGTAATCAATCACCGTTTGTTCTTTATTTTCAATGGAAAGACCGTTTACATCAAAAAAATCATACGCATAGGGATAACTTGAAAGTAGTTCTGCAATAGTTAAATTTTCCATGTACTTCACCCTGTTAATCCAATACCATTCTTCTTACATTTCCTTTTTGTTTCTCTTTACCTAATTGAGTTTCCCCCAGACAATATGAGCATAAAGCTGCGGGCATACTCATTCTGATTCTCTCACCTTTTAAACTTTCAACTGGTGTTGCGTTTTCTATAACGGCAGCCAATTGACCTGCTCCTTGACCGTTAATGCCGTTGACATTAAGAATTATCGCATTCGGGTTAGCCTGCCTGACTTTTAAGGCGAAAATTTCCCTTTCAGCTTGAGAAACAATATCTCCCTTTGTGATAACAACGACATCTGCCATTTTAAGCATAGGACCGATTTTTTTCGGAGTATTAATCCCCATCAAATTATCAATAACACATATCGCTGTGTAATTTTTTATATGAGGAGAACATCTGTTGCACAAACCCGCACTTTCGCTGATAAGGATATCGTACTTATGTTTAATGCCCCAATCTACGCAGTCATCTATATTACTTATAAAAAAATGATCAGGGCATAAATTGCCGGACAGACCGATTTTAGACTCTATATCATAAGCGGCATATAATTTATCATCATCCGTAGTTAAACAATCAAACTTTAAAACAGCTACCTTCAGCGATTTCGGTTTTAAAACTTCCATAGCTCTTAAGATTACTGAGGTTTTTCCTGAAGAAGGCGGACCAGAAACAGTAAGAAAATTCATAATTACCCCCTTTGTAAAGATTATTCTTTATAGAGCTCTCTCTTTACCTTTTTTAAACAGCAGAAATAAAAAAAAGGGAGCTCCTAGGACGGATGTTATTATACCGACTGACAATTCCACAGGTTGAAATATAGTTCTCGCCATTGTATCCGATAACGTTAGTAAGATTCCCCCGAATATTGCAGATAAGGGAAGCAGATATCTATGGTCACTACCGACAAAAAGCCTAGCGGTATTTGGAGCAATAAGACCTACAAATCCTATAGTGCCTGTCACACTAACCGCACTGCCTGCTAATATTGCGGCCGTAATTATAATCAACAAACGATAAAAACGAACAGGCAAACCTACACTTACAGCCATATCATCCCCCAAGCTCAATAAATTCATCTTCGGGCTTATAATTATACTTACCGAAAGAGCAACAATACTATACGGTAAAATAGTATTAAAAGCTGCCCAACTTCTACCTGAAAGGCTACCCATAAGCCATGAATATGTTATATCCAATACATCGCTGTTTATCATCATAAGTCCGGATGTGACGGCTCTGAGGAGATTTGATACGGCTATCCCAGCCAAAGCTATATAAACTATTCTATCTCTACTTGAAGCGCTTGTAATCAGGTAGACGATAGAAGCTGCCGACAGGGCGCCGATAAAAGCAGCAAGAGGTATTGCTTCAACTAATTCCGGCTTAAGGGTCATTATAACGACCGCCGCCAAACCTGCTCCTGCGTTTACCCCTATAATATTGGGAGAAGCCATGGGATTACGTATGAGCCCTTGCAGTAGCACGCCTGCTACTGCAAGATTCATACCTACAAGGACTCCCGTTAAAATTCTGGGCAATCTGACATTTAGAATTATTTGACTTATCAGCTCTTCTTTCATATTCCCTTTTATTAAAGCTATAAATTCTTCTAAAGAGAATTCTATTGTACCTAAAACAGTACTAAAGCCCGTAATCAATATTAATAGAATAGCTGATATCAAAATAAACGCCGATCGAAAAGCTTTTATATATTTAAGCGTTTCTTTAGGGCTTTTCAATAGTAACAGCTCTCCTAACTATTTTTTTAGAGTTGATAAAATTTTCTCCGCCGTAATGCGTATCATATCTTGTCTTGACGAACGATTCGGATTTACTTTGAAAGGTAAAATCATAACCCTCTTGTTTTTTACAGCATCCAAACTTGCCCATTTAGGGTCATTTATGTATTTTTGTAACAATTCTTTATTTTGAGCTGTATAATTACTGCTTGCCATAATTAGCACAATATCAGGGTTTTTTTCTAAAATAGTTTCTATGTCGAAATTTACAAAAGAAGAACTTGCAGCTCCGGGTAAATCGTCCGGCACTATATTTTCTATTCCTAAAGCTGTTAAAACTGCACCGAAGCCTGATGCCGTTTGCGCCGCTTGTATAGTGTCTCCGTCCTTAATGATAACCCCTGTTTTAATATCTGTTTCTTCAGATATTCTCTTTTTATATCCTTCAGAAAAAGCCTTCAATTCTTCTATATATTTTTGAGCCTCATCTTCTTTTCCGATAAGTTCAGCCAAAAACATCAATACATCATTATCAGAAAGTTTCTGATTTAAACTCGGATCGAAATAATATACGGGGAAACCCGTTTCTTCCAGTGCTTTTACAATATTTCCGTGATTTCTGGTATGTGCAATGATTAGATCCGGTTTAACATAATAAATAGCTTCTATATTTATATTTTTGGATTGTCCAACGCTGGGTAAATCTATACCTTCTTGTCTGATTTTATACTCATCAACCTTGCCTACGGGGGTTACACCCAAACTGAATAATTCTTCTATTCTTGCAGAGTTTAAAGCTAAAATTCTTTCCGGCTTTACAGGTATTGTTACTTCACGACCCAAGTCATCAACTACAACCTTGGTTGCAGATTCCGCTTCTACCGGAGCTGTCTTTTGAGCAATCGAAGCATCCTCTTGTTTTTCAGCATATCCGCTTAAAATGCTGATGCACAACAATGCGCTTACTACTAAAGCTACAGTTTTTTTAATGGTCATTTTTATTATTCCTTTCTTTGTTCACTGATAAAATTTTTGTGTTTATTTTCTAATTTCAACCCAGCGTCCGCCGCCTTCATCTTCAGACAAGACTTTATAATTGATTAAGCCCGCTTTTTCAACAATTTTCTTAAATTCTTCGATATTAGGTCTAGTTTCCATGCGCTCTTTCAAGCCTTTGCGGATACGGTTTTGCAATCTTGCTCTCATACTTGGCGGAAGGTATCTGCCCAAACCGCCGCCTACAATAGCAACGCCTCCCGGTTTTAATATTCTTTCTATTTCCTTTAAAGCTTTCTCAGGTTGTTTCCAAAACCAAATAGAACCTCGGCTCATAATAAAATCGAAACGGTCATCTTCCATTGGCAATTCATGAACATCCGCTTGTATATAATCGACTTCATTATCAACATCCAATTTTTCAAAGTTTTCCTTAGCCATATCTAAAGCACCTTGACTAATGTCCAAAAAAACAATTTTCATATTTGTAATTTTTGCTAGTTCCATGCCGAGCCAACCGGGACCTGCGCCGATATCCAAGGCGATACCGTGCATCAAATCATAGTCATCCACAAATTGTTGAATTAAAAGCGGATACATGGGCTTTAATTCAGCATAATTCTCATTACTTCTAAGCATTTGTTTCTCCTTCCCGCTTTATACGGTATATTTATCAAAATCTGCCACGGCATCCAAATAAAAATCCCAGCCTTGCCAATCTGTGAGTTGCTTCATATCTTGAGTTGTTCCGTGCAACGGAACATCCTCTTTTACAACCCATGAATCTTGATTTGAAAGATAAGTCTGCATTTGCATATCTGTAAGTATATCGGCAAAAGACATCAGGCTCTTATTTGTTCCCTGCTTCCATACAATTACTTGAGGTAGCGGAATGTAGCCTTCTTTCGGTTTATTGATTTTTACTCTGCCTTGTTGCTCTACACCGGCAAAAGATAATAAAGTCATAGCCATATCATATTCGCTGGAAGCTACAGCTTTAAGCATATTTGGAGGTTTACCGCTATAAGTAACTCTTTTTTCAAAGTTTGCAAACTGCTCAGGGAAATTTACCTTTAGATAAGCTCCTACAGCTCTGGATAACGGCTTGTCCCTATCGGGGAAAATCACTTTATATTTATCATTAAGTAAATCCTCCCATGAATGCTTTAATTCATCTTCTTTCACATTTTCGGCATTGTAAATCATCGTCAACGGCGTTACTGAAATCGGATAGAAAATTCCAAGAGGGTCTGTTAATTTATTCAATTCTTTTCTTAAAGGATTGATATCAGCATATTCGCCTGCTAACTTTGATAGAATACGAATCCTTTCCTCTTTTTCCAAAGATGCAAATTCTGTTGCATGAGTTACAATGACATCCGGCATAATTCCCTTCTCAATTGAAGGCGCCAACCATTCCTCAGTGCAATCCGAATCATATTCCGGATCATGCGGAGTAAACAGTTGGATTTTTTCTCCAGTTTCTTCTTCAAGTTTTCTTAGACTTGCCTTTATATAATCTGACATCCACCCACGAACATTAACCGGCGTATGCAACATAAAACGAATCAAGCAAGCCACCTCCTTTTCACTAATTTTTTAAAATTAAAACTAAATTTCTCCGGGTACTACGACTTTATGGCAGCATTTTCTAAAATTACAAACATGCACATATATATCGTAGACTTTTTTTACAGTTTCCTCAGTTATCACCTCATCACTTGTGCCTGAAAGGTAAATCCTTCCCTCATTCAATAAAAAGACATAATCTGAAACCTTGATAGCATGATTGATGTCATGAAAAACTGCTATTATAGTTTTGTTAAAAGATATTTTTATATCTTTTAAGGTTTTTAAAAGCTCATATTGATATTTCAAGTCCATGTAAGTTGTAGGCTCATCTAAAAGAATAATCGGTGTATCTTGTGCAAGAATCATAGCAATCCATACCCTCTGCTTTTCACCTCCGGAAAGCTTTTCTACCGGTCTATGAACCATAGAGTTAAGGTTCATGTATTCAATAGCCCAATCGATTTTTTCCAAGTCTTCCTCGGAACTAATCCAACCCGAACTATGATAAGGCGCTCTTCCCATAGATATAAGTTCATATACATTGACACCATGCAATTTTCCTAAATTTTGTGGGAGATAAGATATCAGTTTGGCTCTCTCTTTGATTTCCAAATTTTCAATAGGCTTACCAAATAGATAGACCGTATTATCTCTTACAGGTAATAATCCGCTTATGCATTTTAAAAGAGTTGATTTGCCTGAGCCGTTAGGACCTATTAGAGATATAACACTTGCTTCATCAATCGAAAAATTGATTCCTTTTAAAATTTGATGTTTCCCGTAAGCAAAATCAAGATCTTTTACCCTTATCAACTACTCACCTCCTAGTATAATCAAGAGTTTTTTGAGCTTTATTTCACCACCATTATTCCTTTTGGTCACCACTCGTTTATCTGTTATTTGGTTAGTGATACCTAACCCATTACAGGTTAGCAACATCTAACTCGTTTGTCAAGAATAATTATGGATGAGGTTTAGATAGATATTAAATCTTTAAATTGGCTATTCCGGTATAATCAAAAATTATTTAAGTTCTTTATGTGCAAAAAGCAAAACGCGTGGTAATATTTTTTTGTGAGCAAGTAATTGCTTGTTTAATGCGTTATATCTATATAAGAAATTATTTGGGAGGCAATTATGAAAATCAAGGCGATTTTGGCGGCGCTGCTGGCGCTTATGATGGTTTTTCCTGCGGCGCAGGCGAGTGTGCAAGTGGGGCAAAGCTACCGTGTACTAAATGGAACTATAGATGTGTATTTTAATGTAGATAATTTGGAAACAAATAAATTGCACACACTATATGAGGGAGCGCTGTTTGAGGTTATAGGTGTTGCAGGCGAATGGATAGATGTATATTACTACAAGAGCGGAAATTTATATTCTGGCTATTAATGCTTACAACATTAATAAAGTTTCTGAAGAAGTGGATATACTAACTTACATGCGGCAAAACCCTTTCGCTTATTGGGCTAAGGCTAATGGCGCAGTGCTTTATGACAGGTATAGAGAGGGAATATATTTATATATAGACCCTGCTGAATGTTTTTTGGTTACAAAGGAAAGTGCTGAATGGCTTGATGTAATATACATGTGCCAAGGCGGTATAAATTTTTGGGGCAAAATAAAGCCTGATAATGTGCGCCGCATAAATGATATATCCGATTGTGTTGCGGTGGTAAACAACCCCAACCCCGCAGACCGTCTATACCTTAGAACAAAGCCCGAAAGAAATGTCGTGTCAAAGGGTAAATATTACAACGGCACTCTTGTACATGTTACAGAAAATAAAAATGGCTGGGCTAAAGTTTATATTTGCGGTGAAAAAGGCTATATGCAGTCTAAATATCTTGCGTTTGGAGAAGAAGTGCTAAAACTGGGACAAAAACCGCCCATCGTTACAGTAAGCAATTCCTCAGGAATAGACGCAACGGTTAAAGACTGCCCGTTTAATACAGGTTCTAATCTGGGGAGGTACCCAAACGGTACCAGATTTATAGCAATGGGGCTTACCCGCGAATGGGCGAATGTTCAGACCATGGATGGGCTTTATACCGGGTATATATTGCTTTCTTACCTAAGCCCGGAACTAAAATACGATAAATAATATATCCTAAAAACAAAAGAATATCGTTTTTTACCTTGCCTAAAATGGTTACATATTTTCCATTGTAAAAAGATAGAAAAAATATTGACAAATCAAAAAAGAGTAGGCTAGACTAATTACAATGTGCGAAAGCACTAATATGTCATCTTAATAGGAGGTAAAAAAGATGAAGAAACGAATTCTCTCTCTGCTGCTCGTCTTGTCACTACTAGTGCCGATGACAGCAGCGCTGGCGCTAACGCCCGGCACTTATGAAGGCGAAGCGAAAGGCATGTTTGAAGGCCTTAAGGTTGCCGTAACGCTGGATGAAAAAGGCATCACCAAGGTAGAGGTGCTTAGCCATAACGAAACCGCACCCGGTTTCCCGGCTTTGGAAAAAATCCCGCAGGCGATCGTAGAAGCGCAGAGTCTTAAGGTAGACGCCATTGCCGGTGCGACGCGCAGCTCTGAAGGTGTGGTTGCCGCTGTTGCAGACGCACTCACCAAAGCAGGCGTAGATCTGGAGCCTTTCCAGAAAGAACTTGAAGCGAAAGAAACTGCCGATGAATATCTTCCGGTTATGGGTTCTTTTGAAGTGCCCACCACTTGGGACGAAACCTATGATATCATCGTAGTAGGCGGCGGATATGCGGGCCTTGCGGCTGCTTATGCTGCCTCCACCAACGGAGCAAACACAATTCTGGTGGAAAAACTGTCGCGCACAGGCGGCAACAGCGCCATAAACGGCGGTCAGTATGCTGCCTACACTTCTAAGCTTGCTGCTGATTTACAGAAAAAATATAACCTCGAGCCCGACACAGCCGAGCGTCATATTGAAGATACCATTAAGGGCGGCGACCAAATGGTCAACCGCGACCTAGTGGAAAACATGGTGTATGCTTCCCCGTTCTATCTGGACCTGCTGCTTGACAACGGTCTTGAAGTACGCGATACTTTGGCTCGTCCCGGCGGAATGACCGGCTACCGCATGTATGTAACCAAAAACCAAGTCGGCTCAGATATCACTGAAGTACAGCTTAAAATGCTGCAAGATAAGACAGATGTTGTTATTGCGCTTGAAAACAAAATGGTAGAAATCTACCGCACACGCGATGAAGCCAACCGCGTAGTGGGCATTAGAGTAAGCACCCCTGAAGGCGACAAAAACATGAAAGCTGAAAAAGGCGTAATCCTGTGCACAGGCGGCTTTGGTGCCAATATACCCATGCGCAAAACACAGGTTCCTTACCTTGATGAAGCTATTCCTACAACAAACAACCCCGCAGTTGCCACCGGTGAGGGCATCTACCTTGCACAGGCAATAGGCGCCAACACAACGCAGATGAGCAACATTCAGCGCTATCCCTGGGCAGACCCCACAAACGGTATTCTCGACCGCTTTGCGGTATGGCCGTTCACAGGTCCCAGCTATGGCGTGTTCTATGTGGATTATCAAGGCAACCGCTATGTCAACGAAGGTGACCGCCGCGACGTGTGCGCCAACGCTGCTGTAGCCACAGGCTTCCCCTCTACCTATTCCCTGTTTAACATGGATGTAGTTGCAGGCTATGCCCGCCAAGAAGAAGTTGATGAAGGCGTAGAGCTTGGCCGTGTACTAAAGGGCGATACCCTTGAGGAGCTTGCTGAAAAGATGAATGCCTACACCGTAAAGGGTCAAAACCCGCAGGTGACTGCTGAAAACCTTAAAAACAGTATTGAAAGGCACAATAAATTTATCGATACACAGGTAGACGAAGATTTCGGCAAGAACATGGCTGCTACCATGGTTAAGATTGAAAAAGGTCCCTATTATGCACTGCCGCAGTTCCCCTCTGTGCACCATACAATGGGTGGTCTAGTTGTAACCAGACAGCTAGAAGTTAAGGACATCTATGGCAACATAATCCCCGGGTTATACGCAGCAGGTGAAGTAACCGGCGGCGTACACGGCACCAACCGCCTTGGCTCTAACGCCGATGCTGATGCCGTGGGTAACGGATATATTTCAGGCTACTTTGTAGCAACAGGCGAGATGCCCGATTTTATTCCGATTCAATAATCCTTAGTTTTACGCTTGCCCCGATAGTAAAGCTGTCGGGGCTTTTTTGTGTGCGGACAAATAATTACTATTTTTTAATAAAAGTGTTTCTGATGTTAAAATGTTTTTTTAAAGTTTTTTTAATTATTAATTTAGCTTTTTATAACGAAAAAAATACTGTTGTTTAAGCCGAAACATGAGGAAATATAAAGGTTTATAGTGTTGACAAGGAATATACTTCTCTGTTATAATATTACTTGTTAAGTGATATTACTGGCGGGTAACGCCATTGTTTTTTGCTTGTCGAATGATATGTGTTTGTGTTTCGTTTTCGAGTATGAAAAAAATGCATTTTCGTGCATTGAAAATATAGGAGGAATAGAATGATTACAAACAAACCAAACCCTGTAGCTGAAATTGTGGACGTTAATCGTGCGCAAATTGAGCACCGCGCCACCTGGATGGGGCTTATTTACGATGAAATGGTCAAGGCCGGCATAGATGCCGAACCCATACTGCGCCGCGCCATTTTCCGTACGGGCAAAATCCATGGTGAAAAATTCAAGTCGCAGTGTCCTGACCCCAACAACTGTACTGATTTTAAAAACGCCTTTTTGGGCGACGAAAGCGCTGTGGGCCCTCAGTCTTTCAACATGAAGAACATCGAGTCCGATTACGACAATGTAACGGTAAATTTCAACTATTGCGCGCTTGTGTCCGCATGGCAGAAGCTTGGTTTTGACGATGAAACCTGCGCCCTATTATGCGATATAGCCATGGACGGCGACAGAGGCATTGCTGAAGCTATGGGGCTTAAGCTGGACCTTAGCAAGACTATAGCACAGGGCGATAAAACCTGTGATCTACATTTCCACAAATAAAATAAAGATAAAGGAGAATGTTATGAAAAAGTTCGTATCCGTACTACTGGTGATGGTGCTGGCACTGTCCCTATCCGTACTGCCCGTATCCGCAGAGAGCAAGGGCGTAATTAAGCTCGGTGGTCTTGCCCCGTTAACAGGCAATTATGCTGAATATGGCAAGGGTTTCCAAATTGGCTGGCAGATGGCAATTGATGAAATCAACGCCGCCGGCGGCGCAAATGGCTATATGCTTGAGATTGATGTAAAGGACACCCAAGGCGACACCGTCGTTTCCTCCACCATGGCTACCGCTTTCGCTGAGGATGATGAAATCATGGCAATACTGGGCGACTTTACTTCCGGCGCCTGCAAAGCCAATGCTTCCATAGTAGACCGCTATGGCATCGTTCAGCTATCTCCCACAGCTTCAGCTCCTGACTATGCAGCCATGAGCCCCTTCTGCTTTTCCATTATGGGCAGGCAGGACGGCGAAGCTCCCTACCTAGCCACATATGTGCTTAAGAAATACCTAGGCGTTGAAAAGGTTGCGGTTATCCGCGTAGATAGCGACTGGGGTCTTGCATGCTTTGAAAATTTCAAGGCTCAGGCAGATGTTGAAGGTCTTGAAGTAACTGAAGAAAAATACAAGTCCGATGAAACCGACTTTAGTTCCATAATCACCAAGGTGAAACTGAGCGAGCCTGATGTACTGGTAGTTATGGACCAAGGCGCCGCTGTTTCCGCAATATTTAACGCAGCTGACGCAGCTGACTGGGATGTAAAGCACGTGGCTTTAGGGCCTGGTACTTCCGAGCAGGTAGTAAGCCAACTTATGACCCCCGACAACATTATCGTTACTTCACCCTTCTTCTTTGACCCCGAGAACGAAGAACTCACAAAGTGGAAGGAAGAGTTCACAAGCAAAGCGGGTTTTGAACCCACCGTACACCCTGCCTGCGCATATGACACCATGTATCTAATAAAGACTGCCATTGAAAACATTGGCGATGGCGAAGTTACTCGCGATGCTATCCGCGCTGGTCTTCAAGAGCTGGAGATGCAGGGCGTTACCGGTCGTATTAAATTTGAACCCGCAGGCGATATTCAGCGCGACTACATGATTTGCGGCGTAGAAAATGGCGAATGGGTAGTGCTGAAAGGCTTTGACTACGTAAACGAATAATAATTATTTCCGCAACAGCGGTATAAGTTAACCGATAAGCGGGGTGGAATGTTCCGCTCCGCTTTCAATTTTGTGCTGCGTAATCAAGCGCTATTTAAGGAGGGCGCATGGAGTATTTTCTAAATCAATTGGTGAACGGACTATGCCAAGGTGCCATATATGCACTTATGGCAATTGGCTATTCTGTTATAGTAGGCGTGGTTGGCATGGTAACATTTGCCTATGGCGAAATAATGATGATAGGAGCCTTCGGTGCCTACTATGTTTTCCAATTTATAGGTATCAATTTACCGGTAGCATTGCTTGCGGCTTTTGCCAGCTCCTTTTTGCTTGGCATTATAGTGTACAAGCTTTGTTATGAGCGCTTTTTTAATGCCCCGCGCCATATTTCGCTACTTTGTACTATTGGTTTCAGTATGCTTATAAAAAACCTTGTGCAGATTGTATTCGGCCCTGAAACCAAGCCTGTACTCAATATAATAGACAACCGTACCTTTACTATTCCGCTTGGCAGTGCCATATCTATAGACTTAAAATTATTGCAGATTGTAGTTATGGTGCTGGTAGTAGTGCTGGCTGTTACCCTAACGCTGTTCTTTAACCGCACCAAATCGGGCATTGCCCTAAGGGCGGTAAGTCAAAATAAGGATGCGGCGTATTTAATGGGTATCAATGTTAAACGCACCGCTATGCTGGGCAACTGTATCGGTTGCGGTTTTGGCGGCGTTGCGGGCATATTGCTTGCAATATACTACTATTCTATATCCACCACCACATGGGGAGGGTTTAGCATGAAGGCATTCTCAGCCTCGGTATTAGGCGGGCTGGTAGACCTGCGTATGTCGGCACTGGGCGGACTGTGTATAGGTATTGTGGAGAACCTAGGTATCACCATATCCTCTGCGACTTTCCGCGATGTATTTGCCTTCGGCTTTCTGATTATAATGCTGGTTCTAAGACCTCAAGGCTTTGCCAGCAAGAAAGGCAGCAGGGTATGAGTAAAGTAAAGGAATTATTTAACAAATATCAGGTGTTGGTATATATACTGCTGCTGGCGCTGCTTTGTGCTGTACCTTTTATACTGCCAAAGGCAGTGTATGTGCGCTATGCTTGCAATATTCTAATGTATGCTACCTTGGCAGGCTCCCTTAATATAATTAACGGGTACTCGGGACAGACATGCCTAGGGCAGGCGGGTTTCTTCGCCATTGGTGCCTATACTATGGCTGCCTTATCTACCAAGTTTGGCATAAGCTTCTGGCTGCTTTTGCCGTTTGCGGGAATACTTGCAGCGTTTGTAGGTTTCCTAGTGTCGCTGCCAACTTTAAAACTTAAGGGCATATATCTATCCATAGTTACCCTAGGCGCATCGGAAATTATACGCATAATCGCCCAAACTTGGACTCCGGTTACAGGCGGTGCTATGGGTATCAAACAGATTCCCTATCCTGAGCTTTTTGGTTTGGATACCTTTAGACCCAAGTACTATTACTTTATTTTCCTAGTGATTGCTGTGGTTTTCCTGTTTGTTACAAAGAGGGTGCTTAATTCTAGGGTGGGCCGCTCATGGATTGCCATCAGAGAAGATGAAATTGCCGCGAAATCCCTAGGGGTACAGACGAGTTTTTATAAATCTCTCAACTTTATGTACGGTGCTTTCTGGGCAGGGGTAGTTGGCTGTGCCTATGCGCCCTTTGTTAATTACATTGAAGCCTCTCAGTTTTCCACAGATACCGGCTTTAATGTTCTTGCCATGATTGTTATAGGCGGTCAAGGTACGCTTATAGGGCCTATTGTAGGCAGCACCATAGTTACCCTGCTTACTGAAACCCTTCGCTTCCTGGAAAGTTGGCGCTACGTTATATATGCTGTGCTTATTATCGCTATGATGTGGTTGCGCCCCCAAGGTATTGCAGGCGCTTCGCGTTCCATACTGGCGGGCGGTAAAATAAAGCGTAAGAAGCAGGCGGAAGGCGCAGAAGGGGGTGTAACAAATGGCTGATAAAAGAAAACCTTTGCTGGAAGCCAAAGGCATATGCAAATATTTTGGCGGTCTTAAAGCCGTAGAAGAAGTAGACATGCAGATTATGCAGGGAGAAATTTTCGGTATTATCGGACCTAATGGCGCGGGCAAAACTACTTTCTTTAACGTGTGTACAGGCATATATCCGCCCACTAAAGGAAAAATATTTTTTGAAGGTGAAGATATTACCGGTATAAGCCCTGAAAAGGCTGCGCAGAAGCGAATTGCCCGTACTTTCCAAAATTTGCAGTTGTTCAAATTTATGACAGTGCTTGATAATGTAAAAATAGGCTGTCATATAAAGACAAGCTCTAACTTGTTCGATGCAATTGTTCACACCAAAAAGTACCGCCGTGACGAGGAATATGCGATAGAAAAAAGCTTAGATATCCTGCGTAGCATTGACCTTTATGAATATAGAGACACAATGGCAGGCAATCTGTCCTACGGTATGCAGCGTAAGGTGGAAATCGCCCGCGCACTGGCGCTAGACCCTAAAATACTATTGCTGGATGAGCCTGCTGCAGGCATGAACCCGCCTGAAACCCGCTCGCTCATGGAATTTATAAAGATGCTTAATAAAGAGGGGTACACCATTACCGTAATCGAGCATGACATGAAATTTGTTATGAATTCCTGCGACCGTATTCTAGTGTTAAATTTCGGAGAAAAAATATTTGAAGGAACGCCTGATGAGGTAAAGGTAAATAAGGAAGTGCAGAGTGCGTATTTTGGCCGCGGCTTAGTTGCGGGGGAGGCGCTTAAATGAAAGAAATGTTAAAGGTAGAAAACCTTACGGTATACTATGGTTATGTTTCCGCTCTACAAAAGGTAAATTTGCAAGTAAACGAGGGAGAGATTATCACCCTTATAGGCGGCAACGGCGCGGGTAAAACCACCACGCTTATGTCTATATCCAACCTAGTTGAAAAGACGGAGGGACGCATTACTTTTAAAGGGCAGGACATAACTAATTTGGCGCCCGATAAAATTGTTAAACTTGGCATAAGCCATGTACCTGAGGGACGCAAGATATTCCCCCAATTAACCGTGTATGAAAACCTTATAGCCGGCACGTTCGGCAGACCCGGCATGAGCAAGGATAGGGTCCAAGAGCTTATGGAGCAGAGTTTTACACTATTCCCAAGGCTTAAAGAGCGTACCAAGCAAGCGGGCGGAAGCCTGTCAGGCGGAGAGCAGCAGATGCTTGCAATTGCGCGTGGTTTAATGATGGACCCATCATTAATTATGCTGGATGAGCCTTCGCTAGGGCTTGCCCCAATAATTGTTGAAGAAATATTCGAATTAATCCTGCGCATACGGGAAACCGGCACAACCGTTCTTCTTATAGAGCAGAACGCTTCAATGGCGCTGTCTATAGCGGATAGGGGCTATGTTCTTGAAACAGGCAGAATGACATTGACAGGCACAGGCAAGGAACTCTCTGTAAATGAAGATGTAAAAAAGGCATACCTTGGAGCTTAAGGCGGAAATATGGAACTGGGTTTAAATGGAAAAACAGCGGTAGTTACAGGCGGAAGCCGTGGCATAGGGCTTGAAACGGCACGGGCTTTCCTGCAAGAGGGTGCAAATGTTGCCTTTTGCGGGCGAAACCAAAAAGCGCTTGATGAAGCACTAGAAGCCTTATCCCCCTTAGGGGATGTACTTGCTATAAAGGCGGATGCCACCAGCCAAGAGGATATGGAGCGTTTTGCCCTTGAAACAGCTCAACATTTTGGGGGTATCCACTGCTGGGTTAACAATGTTGGCGCAAGCATAAAAAGAGCGGGCGAGCAATATACCCCTGATGAAATACGAAAAACTGTTGCTGTCTGCTTTGAATCCGCTGTGTATGGCTGCCAAACCGCTTTTAAATACATGAAGGACACTGGCGGAGCCATAGTAAATGTGTCTTCCCTAGCGGCGCGCTGCGGCACGGCAGGGCGCAGCACTCTATACGGACCTCTTAAAGCGGCGGTTAGGGAACTAGCTGTAATGTTCGCTGCGGAATACGCAGCATATAATATCCGTGTAAATACGGTACTGCCGGGTTTTACCATGACCCCGACTGTGGAGCGTACCATTTCCCCAAAGGAGCTTGCATATAATGAAGAGGGCACACTATTGCGCCGTATGGCAAAGCCGGAGGAAATCGCTTGGTCTATAGTGTTTTTATGCTCTAACAAGGCGTCTTATATAACTGCTACTTCACTTGAGGTATCAGGCGGGCGCAGTGTTGTGCTTAACCCAGGCTTTTCATATGAGAAAGATATATGATATATTAAAGATATTAAAGCCAACGCCGCGGGTATGCATTGAATATGCAATAGGAAAACTTACATTACTTTAGTTATTTCTATGAAATATAACAAAAAGAAAAAGGAGGAAAAGCATGAAAAAGGTGCTTAATAAACCGGAGAACTTTGTAGACGAAATGATGGAGGGTATAATCGCCGCCTATGGGGACAGGGTCGGCTTGCTCGATGGAGATAAGCGTATACTGGTGTCCAAATACCCTGTTAAAGATGATAAAGTGGGCATAGTTACAGCCGGAGGCAGCGGTCATCTGCCTGTATTTTTAGGTTATGTAGGCGACGGGCTGTTGGACGGCTGCGCTGTTGGCAATGTGTTTGCATCTCCCTCTGCCCAAAAGATGGCAGACATGATTAAGGCATGCGATAGGGGCAGGGGAGTATTATGCCTATACGGCAACTACGGCGGCGACAACATGAACTTTGATATGGCATGTGAAATGGTGGAAATGGAAGACGATATTGAAACCATGACAGTGCGTGTTAAAGATGACGTGGCTTCCGCCCCTAAAGAAAATAAGGACAAGCGCCGCGGTGTTGCAGGCATGGTATATGCCTTTAAGGTAGCGGGTGCAGCTGCCAAGGAAGGCAGGGATTTAAAGGGCGTTGCCGCTGCAGCGCAAAAGGCGCTTGATAATATCCGTACTATGGGTGTGGCGCTGTCCCCCTGCATAGTGCCAGAAGTTGGCAAACCCACTTTCAGTATAGAGGAAAACGAGATTGAAATCGGCATGGGTATACACGGCGAACCGGGTATAGAGGTGCGGGAAATGATGACGGCTGATGACATAGCCGACCTGCTGCTTGAAAAGATTTTAGACGATATGCCTGTTAACAAAGGGGACAGGGTATCGGTAATGGTAAACGGTCTTGGCGCTACGCCCAAGGAAGAGCTGCTTATTGTATATCGCCGCTTAGCGCAGGTACTTACAGAAAAGGGTGTGGAACTTGTTATGCCTCATATTGGAGAGTATGCTACTTCCATGGAAATGGCGGGTCTATCTGTAACGGTTATGCTACTTGACGAAGAACTGGAAAAGCTAATGCGCGCGCCGGCTACTTCTCCCTTCTATACCAATGAAAACATCTGAGGAGAAAAACATGGTAAATGCTGATAGCCTGCGCCGCGGTATGCGGGAAATTGCCGATATAATGGCAGAAAACAGGCAGTATTTAATTGAACTGGACCAGCGCAATGGCGATGGAGATCTAGGCATCTCTATGGCGGAAGGTTATGCCGCTGCAGCAGAAGCGCTAGATAAAAGCGATGAAAAAGACCTAGGGAAGCTTATGATGGCTAGTGGCAAAGCTTTTAATGAGGCTGCGCCTTCATCTCTAGGCACTATAACCTCTATGGGCATGATGGGCATGGCAAGGACGCTAAGAGGTAATGAAAATGCGGACGTTGCCCTGCTTGCCGAGGCGTTTGAGGCAGGCATAAACAGGATTATGGAAAGAGCCGGCTCAAAGCCCGGAGAAAAGACTATTCTTGATGCCTTATATCCCGCCGCCAAAGCCATGGCAGCCCATGCAGAGGAAGGTCTTCTGCCCGCACTTGAAGCCGCTTCTATAGCTGCCGAAGAGGGTTCTGAGAGCACCGCCAACATGAAAGCTGTACACGGCAGAGCCGCCTACTATGGCGATAAAACCATAGGATTAATTGATGGCGGAGCAGAGGCGGGGCGACTAATGTTTTTGGCTTTGTATAAAGCAGCGAAAAAATAGTTCCGAAAGGTGTCTTGCGACACCTTCCGGGGGTCAAAAGGCGTCGTTTGACGCCTTTTGATAGACTCGTTTTTCTGTGCACAGCCTATCGGCTACACTGGAAAATTGAAGGAAAGCATTGCTACGCAATGCGCCCCGCCCAGCAAAGCCGTGCGATACGATTTAATATGGTAGCTTTGCTCCCATGCCCCCAAGTAATAGTAGCTAGTATTGCTATTGTTGCTTGGGTTTTTTCCTGGGAATTTGGGGGACACCTCCATACCCCCGTTGGGTTTATACCGTAGTTTGCGTGTTGTGTAGTTGCAGTTGACGATTCAGATAATAAACAGTATATTAAAGCTCAAGTTCGGCAATGAAAGGGGCTTTTATGTACGGTATTTTTACAAAAAACGCTTGTGTTAAGCTCTATGTGCTTCATAGCGTAATGAAGTCCTTTTTTTTATTCAATACTTATCTCAGCCTAAATCAGCTTTATCTTGTGCGCCTTTTCCGATTTGTCTTTGCTTTGTTAAGGCGCTATAGCGCCGCTATGTTTCCTTCGCCAAGCTTCGCCAAATCAAAAAATTCGCTACAATCTATGCGCTGTTTTAAACTGAGATAAGTGTAAGCAACTATAAGGAGCGGTAATAGGTATATATATGAAAGCAGATAATTTAATTTTAGATTTACGCCCTCATATATCAAAGGTATGGAAGCTTAGCATACCTGCCATACTAACGCAGATAACCACCGTTGCCATGCAGTATATAGATTCTGCAATGGTAGGCAGGCTGGGTGCAAACGCATCTGCGTCTATAGGTTTGGTATCTACAACTACTTGGCTTATGAGCGGCGTAAGCAACGCTGTTGTGGTGGGTTTTTCCGTGCAGGTGGCGCAGTATATAGGCGCAAAAGAAGCGCCGAATGCTAGGCGCGTTGTAAAGCACGGGTTTATTACCGCGTTTATTATATCATTACTGCTTATGCTGCTTGGGGTTGCAATTTCTAATCATCTGCCCCGCCTTCTGGGTGGGGATAAAGCGCTATGGAAGGATTCAAGCGCATATTTTTTTATGTTTGCCATAACAATGCCTTTTATGGTGATGAACAGAATGGCAGCGAGTTTCCTACAAAGCGCGGGCAATATGGTGGTGCCCAGTATGTTAAACGCCCTTATGTGTGTGCTTGATGTTATATTCAACGCAATATTTATCCCTAAATACGGCGTACTGGGCGCTGGTATAGGTACAAGCCTTGCGGTTGTTGTAATATGCTTTGTGGAAATGTGGTTCTGCTGTTTCCGCTATGAACCGCTGCGCCTTAACCGCAAAGAAAGCTGTCCGTTTGATGGGGGCGTTCTTAAGCGCGCGCTTAAAATCGGCGTGCCTGTGGGGGCGGAATCTATGGCGTTATCCGGCGCACAGGTGGTGTCAACTACTATTATTGCGCCGCTAGGCGCGGTTTCAATAGCAGCGCATTCCCTTGCCATTACTGCGGAAAGCCTTTGCTTTATGCCGGGCTTTGGTATTTCTACCGCCGCTATGACGCTTGTGGGGCAGAGCGTAGGCGCAAAAGATTATCCCTTGGCACGGCGCTATGGCTATATAACCGTAGCTTTCGGCAGCGCAGTTATGGCGTTTACGGGAATTATTATGTACATTTTCTGTCCCTATGTGTTTAGAATGCTAACGCCGGTTAAAGATGTGCAAGTTGTGGCTGTGCAGATATTGCGTATTGGTTTAATTGCAGAGCCCCTTTACGGCGCAGCTATGGTATCTTCCGGTGCATTGCGAGGCGCTGCGGATACACTTGTGCCAAGCATGCTTAACCTTTTCAGCATGTGGGTAGTGCGCCTTGGCCTTGCCTTAACACTTGTGCCAATATATGGCATACACGGCATGTGGATAGCAATGGCAATAGAGCTTTGCGTACGTGGCATACTTATGCTTACAAGATTAATTCGCTCTAAACATATGCGAGTGGATTTGCCTGAGGGGAATAATAAAGGGTGAAGTAGCTATTTGTGTATAAGTAATGGAACTATTGAAAAAAACATACTGATACTAATCTCAGCCTAAATCAGCTTTATATTGCGTACCTTTTCCGATTTGTCTTTGTTTTGCTCAGTCAACATAGCGCCACTATGTTTCCTTCACAAAGCTTCGTCAAATCAAAAAAATCGCCACAATCTATGCGTTGCTTTAAACTGAAATAAGTATGAAAAAGAGATTGTTATGATAATATGTTTTAACTTAAAACATTGACTTTTAACTTATAAAAAGTTAAAATGAACAAAGCAGAGTTAAAAGGAGTGTGAACATAAATACTTACAAACATCTTTGGAATATCGATAGAGTATAAGGAATGGAATAAGGAGCATTCTTTGCCAATATATATTGCGGAAAGCTATGTTTTTAAGTCTGCATTCATAGATAAGCAGAAATTCATTATGCTGAAAGTGAAAGATGAACTTGCAACACTTCCTGCACTAAAAAAACATATAACTAGAATCAAGGAAATTGAGAATGTTCCGGTGGTTTTAGTATTGCCAAGCATTTCTTTTTACAGGAGGAAAAGTTTAATCGAGAATAGGATACCGTTTATAACAGACAAGCAAGTGTATTTGCCCTTTATGGGAACATTTTTAATGGAACAAAAAGAGCCCTCAAAAAAAATTGAAAAATTTATGTTTTCAACGCAACAATTAGTTTTGCTATATATATACAATGGAGAGAAAAAATTATATATGGCTGAAGCGACAAAAAAACTTCCATTCACTGCAATGACTATAAGCAGAGCTGTAAAACAGTTAGAGGAAGTAGGTTTATTTAATGTAACAAAAGACGGTGTATATAAAGTAATTGAAGCAAAATATAAAGGTTTGGAATTATTTGAAAATTTGGAAAATTATTTGTCAAGTCCGGTTCGCGCATTCGGATATTTGGAAAAAACAAATTTAACAGATGATATGGTAATTGCAGGGGAAACGGCGTTATCAGAAAAGACAATGTTAAACCCTAGCAGAGTAGAAACATATGCAGTCTATCACAATCAAATTGATAAAAAGCTACTGACGAAAGAACTGGTTGACCCTGATAAGCAAGTATGCCTTGAACTGTGGGAATATAACCCAAAACAGTTTTCAAATGGACATGCAGCAGATACCCTATCAGTTGCATTATCGCTTATGGATAATAAAGATGAAAGAATAGAAGAAGCAATACAAACATTGCTTGAAAGTGAGTTAGGAAAATAAATGGTTATAGGGCTTTCAAAATTCAAAGAAAAGTTTCGAGGATTGGAAAACCAGTATGTATTGATTGGTGGTACAGCCTGCGACATTATTATGGAAAATGAGGAACTTCCTTTCCGTGCCACAAAAGATATTGATATTGTTTTGATTTTAGAATCAATAACGGTGGATTTCGTAAAGCGATTTTGGGAGTTTATTAAGGAAGGCGGCTATGAGTATAAAAACAAAAGCACCGGAAAAGCACAGTTTTATCGTTTCACATCTCCAAAAAGCAAAGAGTATCCGTATATGATAGAGATTTTTTCTAGGAATCCAGAATTTGTCATTCTTGATGAGGAAGCAGTGCTTACGCCTTTGCCAATAGATGAAGAAATATCAAGCCTGTCAGCAATACTTCTAAATGAAGCTTATTATGAGCTGCTGAAGGGTGGCAGAAAAATAATAGACGGTATCCCGGTGTTACAAGAAGTCTGCTTGATACCGTACAAAGCAAAGGCTTGGCTTGATTTAAGTGAACGAAAGGCAAGCGGACATTCTGTAGACAGCAAAAACATAAAAAAACATAAAAATGACATTTTCAGACTTGCACAGTTGATTACAACAGATACAAGACAGATTCTCAGCGCCGAAATTAAAGAAGATATGAAATTGTTTTTAACTGCAATGGAAACTGAAGATGTCGATATGAAATCTTTAGGAATTCGAGGGATAACCAAGGACAAGATAATTGCGTTATTGTTTCAATGCTACGGAATAAAAGAATAAATATTTTAATGAAATATAAGCAGGTTGTATGAAATTATCGATTTTAGTGATATAGTTTTTATTGTAAGGAAGAACATGTGGCTTTATGTATAAAAACACAAATTAACAGGAGGTAATTATGGGTTATAAAAACAACAAAACAGGTTATCGCGATGGTTTGCTGGAAAGCCGCGCGGTTATAGAGCCGGGCAGGTATGCAATTATCCCTCATGACGGTTTAGTCCGCAATTCAATACCGGGGTTTGAAAATGTAAATATCACTATACTTGCTTCTCCAAGGCTTGGGGCTTCTTTTTCGGATTTCATCTGTGAATTTTTAGAGGGCGGTAAAAATGAGCAGGGCTTTGGCGGAGAGGGGATAGAATCCTTTGTTTATGTAATATCAGGCAAATTGGAATTAAGCGACGGTTCTAATACATATATCCTAGAAAGTGGCGGCTACGCTTACTTTCCGGCAGGCGAACTTATGTATTTTAGTAATGCCCAAATCGGCATTACGGAAGCGTTTTTATATCAAAGGCAATACAATGCTATTGATGGACACAAAGCGTACAGAGTGGTTGGCAATATAAAAGATTTAACTCCCATAAATTATGAGGGCATGTCTGATGTTCTTTTGTGGGATTTTCTGCCTACTGATGATTTGGGTTTTGATATGAACATGCATATACTTTCGTTTCAGCCGGGAGCTTCGCATGGCTATGTAGAAACGCATTATCAGGAGCATGGCGCCTATGTGCTTTCGGGCAAGGGTATGTATAACCTAAATAACAATTGGTACCCTGTAGAAAAGGGAGATTATATCTTTATGGGAGCTTACTGCCCTCAATGCGCCTACGCTGTAGGGCGCAATGAGCCGTTTGCGTATATCTATTCTAAGGATTCTAACAGGCATCCAGGGGTATAAAAGAGGTTTTGTATGAATAATAATATTGCTATGATACTGCTTATATTTGGACTGATTGTAATTATCCCAACTACCATTGTAGCTATTGTAATTTCAACCGTTAGGCGCAATCGCAATAAAAAGAAAAAGCTGTATTCAGGAATTACCAAGGGAAGGATAGATAGAATTCAACATAAAGGCTTAGATTGCCCGGATATTGTTTATGTTAGCTATAATGTAAATGGCGTTGAATATAGTATAAAGGAAACCCTTAAGCTTAAAAGCGAAGCTATAAAACTTGGTGGTATTCCTATTGGGCAAAGAAAAACCTATAAACTTGGGAAAATTTCAGAGGGAGATTATGTAACCGTTCAATATGATGAGGCAAATCCCCAAAACGCAATCATTACTGATAATGATGGTATAATTAATGCGTAAACGATAAGAGAAGGGTTTAGTAGTTTTGAATGTGATTATTATTTTACATACGGATTGAAACCATTATTTTTTAGGGAGAGTTTATGAAACAAAAAATGTCTGGTCATTTGCTGGCTTTATTTTGTGTAATTGTTTGGGGTTCTACTTTTGTTGTAAGCAAAAGCCTAATGGCTGTTCTAACGCCAGTACAGCTTATGCTACTTCGTTTTTCTTTAGCCTATGTTGCGCTGTGGATTATCCACCCCAAATGGTATTTTTGTTGGCAGGAAGAATGGCGGTTTTTACTTATGGCTATTTTTGCCAACACCTTATATTGCTGGGCGGAAGTTACGGCGCTTACGATAACTCAGGCATCCAATGTAAGCATACTTGTTTCTACCTCTCCGATTATTACTGCTGTAATTTTAGCTGCTTTGCGAAAAGATGAGAAGCTCAACCCAAAACAAGCGCTAGGCTTTGGAGTGGCATTCTTTGGCGTAATTTTAGTAGTATTTAATGGATCTATTACTTTGCAGGTGAAACCTGCGGGAGATTTGCTTGCGTTGCTAGCTGCGGCATCTTGGGCAGTGTACGGTATTTTGCTGCGCCGCTGGTCTAGCCTATACGATGGCGTACTCATCACCAGAAAGCTTATGTTTTACGGAGTGTTGACAACGCTGCCATTGGTTGTTGCAGGTGGACAGCCTATAGATTTTTCTGCTTTGCTAACATTAGAAAGCGGATTGAGATTAGCTTATCTCGCCTTGTTGGGGAGCGCGTTATGCTATATTTTATGGAACAGAGCTATACAGGAAATTGGCGTGTTAAATGCCAGCCTATATATTTATGTGGTTCCTCTGGTTACATTGTTGCTGAGCGCTATAATTCTAAATGAGAGAATTACTGCAATGGGAGCAGTGGGTATTGTTTTAGTAATTGCAGGTATGGTTTTTGCTACAGCACAGGAAAAGTACATAAAACAGCCACAATAAGCTTTAGTCAAAAAATTCAGGTATAAAGCACAAAAAACATACCGAACAAACAATAAAAAGTATGTTACTGCTTAATATTTGTGTTAAAATGCGTATTGATAAGTTCCTTAGCATTTAAGTTATAAAGAAAAAAATGCGGCACCGCGCCGCGGCAAGGAGAGCAATATGATAGATTTACGCAGCGATACCGTAACAAAACCCACTAAGGCTATGAGGGAAGCAATGATGACCGCGCCCGTGGGCGATGATGTATATGGTGATGACCCTACTGTAAACCAGCTTGAAGCGCTGGCGGCAGAGGTAACAGGCAAGGAAGCGGCTTTATTTGTATGCTCGGGCACCATGGGCAACCAAGTAGCAATAATGAGCCATACCTGCCCCGGGCAGGAGATGATAGCTTCTGTTCACAGCCATGTTATTATACATGAGCAGGGCGGCCACGCGCGCCTGTCCCATCTTTCAGCAGCGCTTGTAAATGAGCCGCATGGCGTATCCGCAGAGGCAGTAAGAACCCTGTTTAGAAATCCGCATGATATACATGCGCCCATAACAAGCCTTTTGTGCCTAGAAAACGCATTGGGCGATGGCACAGTGGTGCCGCTTGATAAAATTCGCGCTGCGGCGGAAGCTGCGCATGAGCTAGGCATGAAGGTGCACATGGACGGCGCGCGGCTGTTTAACGCCGCAACAACGCTTGGCGTACCCGCTAGCGAGGTAGCAAAAGATGTGGATTCTGTTATGTTTTGCCTGTCTAAAGGTCTGTGCGCGCCTATAGGCAGTATGCTTTGCGGCACTAAAGAATTTATCTTAAGGGCGCGGCGCAACCGCAAGGTGCTGGGTGGAGGATTGCGTCAGGCAGGTGTGCTTGCCGCCTGTGGACTGCTTGCCATTAATGATATGACTACCCGCCTTGACGAGGACCACCGCAACGCCAAAACGCTTGCCGCTATGCTGGCGGATATCCCCGGTATAAAGGTAAATTTGGATAGCATACAAATTAATATGGTGTTTTTTGAAATTGAAAAGCCCAATTTTAACCATAAAGGCTTTGTGGAGTACCTTCACAACAATGGTGTGCTTATAAATGGCTTAGCAGGGGGACAATACCGCTTTGTTACGCATAACGATGTAAGTCGGGAACAGGTAATCACAGCTGCAGGGCTGGTGAGGGAGTACCTAATAGCTTGATTTATGGATGTTCAAGTGTGGTTATTGAATATTTTTGTGGTTGATTATAATCATGCTTATGCACGTTTAGGTGTGCACAACTTTAAGCTCTTAACACTTTGTTAAGTTTGTAAGGGTCAGTTCTTAATTTGTTGATACTAATCTCAGCCTAAATCAGCTTTATCTTGCGCGCCTTTTCCGATTTGTCTTTGCTTTGCTCAGTCAATATAGCGCCGCTATGTTTCCTTCGCAAAGCTGTGTCAAATCAAAAAATTCGCTGCAATCTATACGCTGCTTTAAACTGAGATTAGTATGAGTTATGACTTTTTGGTTTTAGC
>DUQK01000047.1 GCA_012837835.1 Christensenellaceae bacterium
AAACTTGTTAAATGTAAAATTATTATATATGCTTTGAAAAAGGTATGTATCGCCAATGTTGTACATCTCTACAAAACCAAATAAAATAAATTTCCCAAGGGCTTGACATAAAATCAAAAATAAAGTAGAATAAAGCCCGTCGCTAATTAGCGGCTTAAGTATGTGGCGTGATTACTTGCTTTATCAAGCTACGGGGTGTAGCGCAGTTTGGAAGCGCACCTGCTTTGGGAGCAGGGGGCCGGGGGTTCAAATCCCTTCACCCCGACCACCAAAGACCCTAATCGCCACTGTGTGGCCCCGTGGTCAAGCGGTTAAGACACCGCCCTTTCACGGCGGTAACAGGGGTTCGAGTCCCCTCGGGGTCACCATTTCCTTGCACTTTGTGCTTGGGCCTTTAGCTCAGTTGGTCAGAGCGGTCGGCTCATAACCGATTGGTCCGGGGTTCGAGTCCCTGAAGGCCCACCACATCGCGGCCCGGTAGTTCAGTCGGTTTAGAATGCCAGCCTGTCACGCTGGAGGTCGAGGGTTCGAGCCCCTTCCGGGTCGCCATATCTGCAATTGTCATCTGCAATTGTGTAATGCTGGTGTAGCTCAATTGGCAGAGCAGCTGATTTGTAATCAGCAGGTTGCGGGTTCGAGTCCCATCACCAGCTCCAACATGGATGGATACCCAAGTGGCCAAAGGGAGCAGACTGTAAATCTGCCGCAGATTGCTTCGGTGGTTCAAATCCGCCTCCATCCACCAAAAGAACGTAGTTTGGATGTTTTCGTCCCTATGTTCTTTTTTATTGCCGTGTGGTTTTTTACATAGCTAAATGAAAAGTGGTTTTATCTGATGTATCCTTGTAAAACAAAACGCTGCTTCACATTAATGTATAATAAAAGTTGTGATAATGTTTATGACATGCTTTATTTGAAGAGCGTTGTCGGATAATATAGATATTTGCTATTTATTTATGAAATATACTTAAGCTCATTTAAGTTAGCTAGGTAATTAGACAGCAGGACAGCAGCAATACTCCCTTAAAAATTAGCTTATTGAGCGCGACATGCATGATGACTTGATAGAAAGAAAAGGCACATATTACCAACTTTACACAGAACATTTGAGCTAAAATAATTCTATTATATTTAGCTTTAATGCCATTAAAACGGGGGCTTTATCGCCCCCATGTTTGTTTTTGCTTATTTATACTCCTCCCGCAGCGCAAGCGGTTTATCAAGTATTTCACTCATAACCACCGCACCTGCTAACCCTTTAGGAGAAAATAATTTGGCAGCTTTGCTCTCACTTACAGCCTGCGGTTTTTTATCTACAATTTTTCTATCGGGTTTTAAATAAGCGTCCTCACCGGTAATAAATGATAAGAAATCCTCTTGTACATTTATTACAGCCTTTTGGGGAGCCTTCGTAGGTACGGCAGCCTCAGCTACTTTAGCAGGTTTAGCTGCTTCCGTTTTTCTATCTTTCCTTGAACGCTTTTGCGCCTTATTTTGGCTTATCTTTGCCCTTGGCGCTTTTGCGGGACTAGGCTTTCCATTTACCACAGCACCGCCTTTTTGTTCTTTTAAGATTTTAGTTACGGATTTTATGTATCTACCTATAAAATATAAAACCAGTATAAAAAGAAGATCGCCCATGCTTTTTACCTTATTACTTGGACGGATCGTCCTTATTAGCTTTTTCGCCTTCAATTTCGGCAGATTTGGATATAGCTTCCCTCATTGAAGTATCAGCGGAAACATTTTTAAGACGATAGTAGTCCATAACGCCAAGCTTACCGGTCCTTAGAGCATCTGCCATTGCAAGAGGTACTTCAGCTTCCGCGGCTACTACCTTTGCCCGCATTTCCTGTACTTCAGCTCTCATCTCCTGCTCTCTTGCAACTGCCATGGCGCGCCTTTCCTCTGCCTTAGCCTGCGCTATACGCCTGTCCGCCTCAGCTTGGTCCATTTGCAGCTGCGCGCCTATATTACGCCCTACATCAACATCAGCAATATCTATGGATAGTATTTCATATGCGGTACCCGCGTCAAGACCCTTATTTAGAACTGTCTGACTTATCTTGTCGGGATTTTCAAGCACTTCTTTGTGGCTCTTAGATGAACCTATAGTAGTAACTATACCCTCACCTACACGGGCTATTATGGTTTCTTCGCCCGCACCGCCAACCAGCTGCGATATATTTGTGCGCACGGTTACTCTAGCCTTTGCCCTTAGCTCTATACCGTCTATAGCCATGGCGGATACAGGCGGTGTTTCGATAATCTTTGGGTTTACACTCATTTGAACGGCTTCAAGCACATCCCTGCCTGCAAGGTCTATAGCGCAGGCTTGCTCAAATTGAAGCGGAATCCCCGCCTGCTGGGCAGATATCTGTGCCTTTATAACACGCTCTATATTACCGCCTGCAAGAAAGTGTTTTTCAAGCTGGTCTATGTTTACGTTAAGCCCCGCCTTGCTTGCGGTTATAAGCGTATCCACAAGACGATGCGGCGAAATACGCCTAAGGCGCATACCTACCAAAGAACCTATGGTCATAGGCACACCCGATGCGCGCGCTCTAACCCAAAGCCCTATCGGCACATAGCGGAAAAATACTACAATCAGCAAAAGTATTGCAAGAACTATAACTCCAAGTAAAATTTCAGACATTTTTTTCCTCCTGATTATCAAGATTTACTACTACAAGGCGCGAACCGTCAACCTGCACAATTTGCAGCCTTGCGTCCTTTGGAATAAATTCCCCTTGGCTTACAACATTAAGGCGTTCATCACCAAATTGAGCTATACCGCTTGGGCGCAGCACACTAAGGCTTATACCCTCCATACCCAGAAGATCTTGCCTGTCTTCGGTTGCTATATAACCTTCCTCTTTTTTGGATGAACTTTTAAGTATTAAAGAGGATTTTGATAGCCGCCCCTTGTTTGTAGACCTTATAGACACGGTTACCGCAAGCGCCACAAGCGCAATTGCAACAAGCAGCACCGCAAGACCCGCAAGCGCACCATGGTCCTTCCATGCTAGATATACACCTATAAACATGAACACCACGCCTGCTATACCCGGTATTCCAACTCCCGGCATATACATTTCTATAATAAGCAGCACTGTCGCCACCACTAGGGATATTATTATCGGTAAGTTTTCTATAATAAAGTCCAATATCTTCTCTCCTTTCCATAAATTAATTGTACCATATTTTAAATGACTGAGCTATAAAAATTACGGCGTTTAATCACAAAGCGGGTCATAAACCGCCCAGTATTTGTTTTAGCTTAAGTATATCCTGCTCGTACACGGGCAAAAGATCCGGCTTATATATAAGAGATGCAGGGTGATATAGAGGAAAAACCTTTGTTTTTTCGTTATAATCAAGCACTAGCGAGTGGTAGGAACCTATCTTATATTCGCTGCCGAACAACGCCTGAAGCGGGGTATTTCCAAGCGTAGCTATAATTTTAGGCGATATTAACTTTATTTCATCATTGAGCCAAGGGGTAAAAATAGTAATCTCATCTTCATTGGGGGCGCGGTTGCTAACAGTACCACGTATACTTATCCTTGTTGGGCGCACCTTTACTACATTGCTTATATATACATCTTCTCTGTTGATTTCAAGCTTTTCAAGTATTTTATCTAGGTTTTTGCCCGCCTTACCTACAAAGGGTCTGCCCAGCCTCTCCTCATCACCGCCGGGTGCTTCGCCTATAAACATAAGAGAAGCATTTTGATTGCCCTCTCCGAACACTATTTTTCTTCCGTCTGATAAATGGCTGTAAGGCAGTTAGCATAGAGCTATTAAGGCTATTTATCATAAATACTAACCAATATCTAAGCTCAGCACTGTTGTGCGTATATCATGCCTTAACCAGTTTCCAAGGCTTATCAGCAGCAAAATTAGTATAAGTATAAGTATTACCCCTAGCACTATGGAAAAAAAGTCGGACATACCGGCGGCAAAACGCATCTGGTCCTCCCGCCTTTCCATTTCCTCCTCCATATCGTATATCTCTTTATGTATATCGTCTTTATGCCACATAATATTCACCCCTTATTATGATACATGGCCTAGTATTTCTTGAGCGCCATCAGCAAATTTGCCTGTGCATAGCATATTATCAAAACCCTGCTGACGCAGCACCTCGTATACTACTATAGCAACCGAATTTGAAAGATTGAGCGACCTTACCCCATCAAGCATGGGTATGCGAAAGGTGTTATCTATATTATCAATAAGAAGCTCCTCGGGCAGACCTTTTGTTTCAGGACCGAATATAAAATAATCATCCTTGCCGTAAGCTATAGAGTAGTAATTATTCTTCGCCTTTGTGCTTAGGTAGCGGAAAACACCGCCTTTATTTGCAGAATAAAAATCTGAAAGGCCGGGATAAATCTTTAACTTTAAGTTGTCCCAATAATCAAGCCCGGCTCTTTTAAGGTATCTATCCTCAAGCGAAAAACCCAGCGGTTCAATTAGGTGGAGTGTTATTCCGGTAGCTGCGCATGTGCGGGCGATATTGCCCGTATTCTGCGGTATCTGCGGCATATAAAGCACTACATGCATAAGCTTTCCTTCCTCCAACTTTTCAAAAAGTGTTTTATAAAGTATACTGTAAGCGTAGATATTTTTCAACCGAGAAGGAGTGACAGCAATGAAAGAACCGATTTTAACCGTACTTGCAGCAGGAATAGGCAGCCGTTTTGGCGGTCTTAAGCAGATGACCCCCTTTGGCGCACATGGCGAAGGGATAATAGACTATTCCCTATACGATGCAATGCGCGCGGGCTTTAAACGCGTTATTTTTATAGTGAATAACAAAATCAAAGATGATTTCCATGATTTTATAGGCAAAAACGTTGAAAACCGTATGGAAGTAACCTATGTATGCCAGGAGCTGGATATGCTTCCCGATGGATTAAAGCCCCCTAAAGACAGGGTTAAGCCTTGGGGTACAGGTCATGCAGTGCTCTGCGCTAGGGATGCGATTGACGCACCTTTCTGTGTTATAAACGGGGACGACCTTTACGGCAAAAGCGCATACGAAAAGATGTACAATTACCTTATTAAGCAGCCTAAGGCAGGCGAATACAGCATGGTAGGCTTTGAGCTTGGCAACACGCTGTCCGAATACGGCTATGTATCAAGAGGCGTTTGCGATGTTTCTGAAGAAAGCTACTTAAACAGCGTAGTTGAAAGGCTGCATATTATAGATTCTGTAGATGGTCCGCTTTACACACTTGATAACAAAACATATTACGCACTTCCTGCCGATACCATTGTATCCATGAATATGTGGGGCTTTACTGAAGACTATCTTGACCACTTGGTAGACGGCTTCAGCCATTTCTACAAGGAAGCTATGGCTACAAACCCCAATAAGGCAGAGTACCTGCTGCCAAACATAGTGGGCGAACTTCTTAAGGAAAACAAGGTTAGCGTTAAAGTACTCCCCTCATCTGATAAATGGTACGGCGTTACAAACGCTTCCGACCAGCCTTATGTAGAAGAAGCGATACGTAAAATGACTGCGGACAATATTTACCCCGACGGTCTTTGGAAATAGCTTTATATCGTATAATAACGTATATACAAAAGGCGGTTCTAGTATTCACTTAAAACCGCTTTTTGTTGACTGTTTTGTTTGATTGTTTATATTATAAACGTTACTTAACTAATTTAACAAGATCCTGCTTTGAGCGCACACCTATGGATTTTCCATGCTGTTTTCCATCCTTGAAAGCAATTATAGTAGGTATGCTCATAATACCGAACTGCGCCGCAAGCTCCTGCTGCTCATCCACATTTACTTTTGCAACCTTTATATCGGGGTTCTCCGTCGCGATTTCTTCCAGTATAGGTGCTACCATACGGCAGGGTCCGCACCAAGCAGCCCAGAAATCCACCAATACAGGTTTATCTGAATTTATTACTTCGCTTTGAAAATTATCTTTTGTTACTTCTACTGTTGACATTAATCATCCAACCTTTCATCTAAAATATGAACAGTATATATATACCCATAAAAATAAGTTTTAAACATCCTTCACTACTAAGTTAAGCAGCCTTCCGGGTACAAATATTGTTTTTACAAGCTTTTTGTCTGCTATTAAACCCTGTATGGTTTCGTTTTCTTTAACCAGTTTATCAGCATCATCACGGCTTAAATCGCTTGGAACCATAAGACGTGAGCGCAGCTTGCCGTTTATTTGAAGAGCTATTTCCACTTCGGGTAGCACAAGATATTTTTCATCATAGCTTGGCCATTTCTGTTTGTATATAGGCTCCCCAAAGCCCTGTACTTGCCATATTTCTTCGCTAATATGCGGGGCAACGGGGCTTAGCACAAGCAGCAGAGCTTTAAGCTCCCCGCGGCTTATACTGCCAACCGAATAGACCTCGTTTACATATGTCATCATAGCAGCTATGGCAGTGTTGTACTTCATAGCTTCATAGTCTTCGCTCACTTTTTTAATCATGCTGTGGGCGTGGTAGAGCATATTCTTCCTGATTTTTTCTTCGTCTATTAGCATATCCTGAAGGCGCCATACCCTCTCAAGGAAACGTCTACAGCCCCTAGCGCCGTTCATGCTCCAAGGTATGGCTTGGTCAAACGCGCCCATAAACATCTCATAAAGGCGGAAAGCATCGGCGCCTATTTCCTCTACAAGGTCGTCCGGGTTTATTACATTGCCGCGGGATTTGCTCATCTTTTCGCCGTTTTCGCCAAGTATCATTCCATGGCTTGTACGCTTGTTGTAAGGCTCTGGAGCTGAAACCAAGCCTAAATCGTGTAGGAACTGATGCCAAAACCTGCTGTACAGTAGGTGCAGCGTGGTGTGCTCCATGCCGCCGTTGTACCAATCAACGGGCATCCAATAATCTAGCGCTTCTTTAGAGGCAAATTCCTCATCGTTATGAGGATCACAGTAGCGCAGGAAATACCAGCTGGAACCCGCCCACTGCGGCATGGTATCGGTTTCGCGCTCTGCATCGGCGCCGCATTTGGGACATTTGGTTTTAACCCAGCTTTCAAGGCGTGAAAGGGGACTCTCGCCTGTATCGGTAGGTTCATAGTTTTCAAGCTCGGGCAATAAAAGAGGAAGGTCTTTTTCATTAAGCGGAACCATGCCGCATTTAGGGCAGTGCACAATGGGAATAGGCTCGCCCCAGTAACGCTGACGGCTGAAAACCCAGTCCCTAAGCTTATAGTTTACCTTGCACTCGCCTATGCCCTCTTTTTCAAGCCAATCTATTATGGCATTCTTTGCATCAACAACCTGCATACCGTTTATAAAGCCGCTGTTTACAAGCTCACCCGTTTCGGGTGTATAGGCAGCTTCTTTAATATCGCCACCCTTTACAACCTCTATTATGGGGAGATTAAACCTCTGAGCAAATTCCCAGTCCCTATCATCGTGCGCAGGAACCGCCATAACAGCGCCCGTGCCGTAAGAAATAAGCACATAGTCGGACACCCAAATTGGTATGCGTTTTTTTGTACAGGGGTTAATGGCATACAAGCCTTTAATTTGAACGCCTGTTTTGTCCTTGGCAAGCTCAGTACGCTCAAACTCGCTCTTTCTGGCGGAATCTTCCCTGTATGCTATTATTTCATCGTAGTTTTCTATTTTGCTTGATAATTCGTCTATATAGCTATGTTCCGGAGCCAACACCATATAGGTTGCGCCAAAAAGCGTATCGGGTCTTGTAGTGTATACTCTAAGCTCCTTATCAGTACCGTCTATCTTAAATGAAACTTCAGCCCCTTCGCTCCTGCCTATCCAGTTGCGCTGCTGTTGCTTAACCTGCGGGATAAAGTCCACATCGTCAAGACCCGCAAGCAGTTTCTCCGCATACTCTGTTATGCGCAGCATCCACTGGTTTTTTACCCTGTGTATTACTTCGCTTCCGCAGCGCTCGCAAACACCGTTTACAACTTCTTCATTAGCAAGACCGCATTTGCAGCTTGTGCACCAGTTGATAGGCATTTCCGCCTTATATGCAAGCCCGTTTTCATAGAGCTTCAAAAAAATCCACTGTGTCCACTTATAATATGAAGGGTCAGTTGTGCTGAACTCCCTAGAATAATCAAAGCTGAAACCTATCAGCTTAAGCTGACGCCTGAAAGCGTCTATATTTTCTTTGGTTACCTCCTGAGGCGGAACTTTGTTTGCTATTGCATAGTTCTCTGTCGGCAGACCAAATGCGTCCCAACCGATAGGAAACAGTACATTATAGCCTTCCATCCTGCGCTTTCTGGAGATAATATCCATGGCGGTGTTGCTCCTAGGATGCCCTACGTGCAGCCCTGAACCTGAAGGATAGGGAAATTCTATCAAACAGTAGTATTTAGGCATAGTATAGTCGTTCTTCGCCTCAAACACTCTCTCCTTATCCCAAATATCCTGCCATTTTTTTTCTATTGCATTTGCATTATAGTTTGTTCCCATTCTTTCCTCCTCCGATTATACAAGTAAGTATAATCAGTTTCGAGGATATTGTAAAGATTAGTACAACTACAGTGCATAAATTGCATATAACTATTTTTCGCTTAGCATAACGGAAAGCAATTCAAGCAGCGTTTCATGCGCCTGTTCCTCATCAACCCCGTTGCAGCTTAGCCTATGATCTCCCGGTCTTAAACTCATAAGACCTAACACGCTTTTTGCATTTATTACGCCATCTTTAGATTTTATCAAGCACTGTGCTCTAAAATTATCCGCCTTGCTTACTATGCGGAGGGCTTGTTGCCTGTTGAAGGGCAACAGTGATTTTATTGAAATGGGTGTTTCTTTCATGTTTTCACCTCCCTTGATGTAGTGGGTATATGTTCGCTTATATTATCGGCAAATTCTTCAATTTGCTTAAACATTCTGGATACGGTTGCCTTGCTTTTGGAGGGTTTTAGCATACTACCAAGCTGCTTTAGAGAATAATCCGGGTGGCTTATCCTAAGCCTTGCAAGCTGCTGCAAGTTATCTGGCAGTGCGGTTAAACCCGCAAATTTGTAAATATGGTCTATATGTTCAAGCTGCTTTTGCGCAGTAGCTATCTGCCTTGAAAGGTTAGCTTGGTCGCAGTTTACAGAGCGTAAAGCTTTCGCCTTAACCTGCGACAACATGCGTATATCTTCAAAGCGCAATAGCGCCCTTACCGCCCCCATAGTAGCAAGCAGTGAAGCTATCTCCCCTGAGTTCTTGGAATACACAACATAGCTGCTGCGCCTTTTGTACATAGAAAACTGCATATTTTGAAGCTGCAAAGTTCTCAACAGGAACTCCGCCCGCTTTTTGTCGGGCAGTATAAACTCTGCATGGTATGCTTTTTCAGGCAAGGATATATTTCCTACGCCAAGGAACATACCCCTTATATACGCCCTCTGGCAGCATATGCGGCGCACTGTTCTTTGGGGGATATTCCTGTACTGAAACACACCTTGTTCAAGCCTTAATACACCAATACGCTGCATCATTGCACGGGCATCGTTTCCGGAGAGTGTAAGTACCGTAAAACGCCTTCCGCCAAAACGGTTGTCCCGCCTAGTTGACATGCCTATATTCTTATGCCCGAAAAAGCGGAAAAGCATCACAAGCCGCTTTGCCACAGTAGGGCTTTGGCTAGTGTAATTTAGAAGCACCTCTCCCCTGCCCCTTAAAGAGAAAGAAGCGAGGCAAAAGCTAAGTGCGCTGATTTCCGCAAGTGTGCAGCAGCTATCTCCTAGTCTTAAGGACACTAATTCCTCTTTAACTTCCGAGGTAAAGCTCATTAAAAGCCTACTAATTCTACTTCGGGCTCAAGCCTTACTGCGAAAAGCTCGTATACCCTATCCGATACTTCGTTTGCAAGGTTATATATGTCATAAGCAGTAGCATTTCCAGTATTTACTATAAAGCCTGCGTGTTTTTCGCTGACCTTAGCGCCGCCCACACTGTAGCCCTTAAGACCTGCATTTTCTATAAGCGCACCTGCGAAATTGTCCTTAGGGCGCTTAAAGAATGAGCCTCCGCTTGGCATATCAACAGGTTGGGTGCTGCGCCTGCGGTTAGAATAATCCTTCATATTTTGCTCTATATTTTGTGGATTTGAGGGTTTTAATATAAAACTCGCCTCAATAACAAATAGCCCCTCTTCCTTAACCCTACTATTTCTGTATGAAAAGTGAAGCTCTTCATTAGTCAGCACCTTGCACAAATCGGACAATTTAGTATTTTCTATATGAGAAAACGCATTTTTTATGTCCTGTTCATCGCTGCCTATTTTGATAGATTTATCATAACACAAGGCGCTATATAACACATCCCCTATACTTTCTCCGAATGCTCCCGCGTTCATATATACCGCACCGCCCACGCTGCCGGGTATGCCTTCAGCAAATTCAAGCCCTGAAAGCCCAAATTTATATGCTTGCCTAGACAGATAGGGGAGCTTTACTGCGGCACTGCATGTGATTTTTTCTCCCTCGCGCGTTAAATCATTGCCCGCAAGTTTTACAACTATACCATCAAAGCCACTGTCCGCCACCAGTATATTTGAACCATTGCCAAGCATAAGAACAGGAATATTGCACATATTTGCAAAGACAAGAGCCGCAATTGCCTGTTTTGCGGTATCGCATTTAACAAAAAGTTTTGCAGGACCGCCAACTTTGAATGTAGTATGCCTGCTCATAGGTTCATTTAAAACAAAGGGCAGTTTCCCCTCAAAAGTTTTGATGAATAAATTAAACGCGCCTGTACGATGCGCCCTTTCCATAATACATTTCCCTTCCACATATAAACCTTATACGATGCGAGTATAACACAGTTATTCTACATTCGCAAGTATAAAACGGTTTTCTGCTTATATCACAAAATACGCATGATTAGCCTAAATTATGCCGATTATAAATTCTGTAACAAAAACCGCAAGACAGCACAAGATTGAGACAAAAATCATATTGTCTTTATACCATGATGCTATAAGCCCTACTACGAAAGCTACAATACCTGCCGCTTTATGCTCGGGAGCATTGATTATAGCAGGGAAAATCATTATGGATAAAGTAACATAAGGTACATAATAGAAAAAAGAAATTATAAACTTGTTGTTTATCTTTTTTCTTACAAGCAAAATAGGTATAATCCTCGTAGCTTGTGTTACAGCAAACATAACAAGTATATATTTCATATTAATGCTCATCTAGGCGTCTCCTTCTTCTCTGGGGAATAAAACAGAGTAAACACTTGCGATAATAATTGTAAGTATAATAGCTTTCATACCGTCCGAAATGCCGGAAAATGCAGGTATCATAGGAAATACATAGCTTGCTGTATAACTTATTATAATCACAGAAAAAATTATTTTATCGTTTTTAGCCGCAGGTACCGTAAGAGCCAAAAACATTCCAAAAAGTGCCACGCTTAACGCACTGACTACCGCACCGGGCAATATATTGCCCATCACTATACCGATGCCTGTACCCAGCGCCCACGCGGGTGCCGCTATAAGCGCCGCACCATAAGTATAGTAGGGATTGATATATCCTTTTCTTGCTGCGGTAATTGCAAAAAGTTCATCCGTTACAAAAAAGCCTATAATTGCTCTGTGAATAAGAGAAGTAGATTCATGAAATTTTTGGCTAAGCGTAAGGCTCATAAGTATGTACCTTGCATTTATAATAAATGTCATTATGGCAAGTTCTATATACGGCGCTTTATCTGCCATCATGGCAAAACCCGCGTATTCTCCGGAAGCAGATATAGTAATAAGGCTTGAAAAAAAGCCTTGTAAGACTGTAACTCCAGCATTTTTCGCCACTATGCCCAGAGCCAAAGCGACGGCAAAATAGCCTAGCGCTATTGGTATGCCGTCTTTCATGCCTATTTTGAACACGCTTTTGTCATAATTTATTTCCATTAAAGCTTATCTCCTTCTAGTAAAAAACACATGGTGGTATTATAAGAAAAAACCGCCGAAAAGAAAAGTTGATTACAAAAGGTGAGCAAGAATTTGTACACAGCTTAGGCTATTTTGCTGCATCGTTTACTTAATATAGTACATTTTATATACGGCTCAGAATTGAAGTTTTGCTTTTTTCAATATATTTTACAATGTGGTTTATACAATTTTATGTATAAGTAAATCAGGCATTATTAAATTATTCGCCCAAAGAAATAATAGGTCTGCCTATATTCATTTTCTGTCTCCAAAGAGGCGCTTCGCCATCATCAGCCCAGTATTCATCCATAGAAATAATCTTGCCGTTTTTTATTTCAGCAAAGCTGGTTACATGGCATGGATGACCTCCGCCTTTTGGAAAAACCTTTACCACAGAAATAATAAACTTTCCTGTTTCAACAATGCGCTCTATTGTACCATCCCATTCACCGGGATATTCGCAGTTCGCCGTTATATATTCGGACACTGTAAACTGTTCATTAGTGCAATGCCAACGTATTTGTGCATTTTCATCAAAATAACAGGGTAATTTCTCGCGGTTCTGATGTAATACATCATTTCAGAATTCTTTAACATTCATAAGCTTATTTCCCTTTTTTAATCTCTATAAATCGCTATGCAGTGCATAAAAAGCTTCTCTTGTGATTTCGTAGTTTACAGCAGTTCTCCATACGCCCATCTGATCTTTCCATGCGTTTTCTACAACTTCTGTCTTTATAGCGCCTATCTTGCTTTCATATACATGCTGCGCGCGGGCATTTTCAAGCATGGTATCCCAGCGAATACAGTTTATCGCATCTAAAGAGTTGAGCTTTTTATCCTTAAAAATAAAATCAAACAGCATAAGTATTATTCTAGTGCCATAGCCCTTGTTTTGATATTCTTTTTCGCATATTTTCCAGCCGGGGTACGCTATACCCTCTTTTGTTTTATAGTTAAGTTCCCCCACAGCTTTGCCGTCTATTTCTATTATGCAACGTTGACCTAAGCTATCTTTATTAAGCGCTATTCTATCCAGTACCTCTCCAGTAGTTGTACCTAAACCTTTAGGAAAACCCGCATGTTCCATAACGCTGCCGTCGTTCCACCAATTTTTAAGCAGCGCTGCATCGCCCGCTACTGCGCTGCGTATAACAATATCGTCTTTTTCTATCCTCATTGTTTTTTCTTTCCTTTTTTCATATTAAACACGTTCAAGCACTATAACTCCCGCGCAGTGAGAGAAAGGCACAAAGCATAATCTTGGAAAATGCTCCTTTAACTCATACACAATAAAATAATGCTCTTCGTCATCCCATTTTTCTTTGTTTTTTGCCTTGCATTTTTTCATTTCTTTGCGAGTAGGGAATACAACATCTCCAATGTATATTTTGCCATGCTCATTTAATAAACTCTTGAGCTTTTTTATAAAAGCAGGTTTTTCCTCAGCTACTATATGGTGCAGAGAATATGTGGCGATAACCGCATCGTAGCGCCTTTGCGTAAGCTCACTTACAAGCCCTATAGTAAAATCCCCTTGGTAAAGTTTAGCTTCGGGCATTTTGTCTTTTGCTATGGCAAGCATTTTTTCAAAAAAATCCTGCCCGTAAACATCAAAACCTTTATCGTAAAGCTTTTTAGTTATTATACCTGTGCCAAAACCTATATCAAGCAGCGTTTTTCCGCTGCCCGCCATAATCTCCCCGTATATATAATTTAATATCTGCTTATACCCCGCAAAAGGATATGTACCATAGTCATCTGAAATTCCAACGCTTCTATCATAATTATCCACCCACAGGTCAAAGTCTTTACTATCAAGCATATTGACTCCTCTTTCGTCATTGTTGTACTTTTGGAAGCCCTAATCAGTTCTATACAATACGCCCGTTAAAACGCATAATTACAAAAACTGGTACACCCGGTGGGACTTGAACCCACGACCTTCAGAGTCGGAGTCTGATACGCTATCCAGCTGCGCTACGGGTGCAAATTGGCGTTTTAACGAGCTAATACTATGTTACCTTTAACCCAGCTTTTTCTTACGCGTCTTTTCCGCTTTGGCTTTGCCTTACTCAGTCAGCATAGGATTTACTAGCCTGATTCACAATGCTTTGCCAAACCGAAAAATCCGCTACAATAAAAGCACTGTTCTAAAAGCAACATAGTATTACATAGCCTAGCACAATTATATATTAGCGTCAAACACCAGCTATCTAGAATCATTTCCGCAACCCCGTTTTTTTCAAAACTTAGTGCGCAATGTGCGCAATTTCAGCGGTAGTGTCAATAGTTTTGTGTAACCAATCTTGTAAATATTGTTAAGCCATCAGCTGCTTCCCCCTAGGGGGAAGCGATTTTCTCAAACATTTCGTTTAATTCAGCTTGAACTTTTGCAAATCCTTTGTGGATTCTTGAGCAAAAACGTTCGTTGTAAATCATCGAGATTGTACATGCACAGCGGTTAAATGCGTTTTCGTTGGGAAACTGTTCTTTCACCTTCGTA
>DUQK01000048.1 GCA_012837835.1 Christensenellaceae bacterium
AAGACACTCCGGAAAACTCCGGTTTAAAGGCAACATAATATTATTCCCCCACAAGCTCCATAGCGTTTATATCCTTAACATCAGCGGAAACAAAAATTGTCTTATTATTTGTAAAGCTTACATGAGCTAGGGCGGATGAGGGGATTTTTTTTACATATTTTCTTAGGCAGTAGTCTATTTCAGTTGCACTTCCCCTGTTTTTAGAGTAATAACAGGCGAGTTTTGCCGCCTGAACAAGCGTATTTTCGGGCACTTCTTTGCCTTCTGTTTTTATTAATACATGGGAAGCAGGTATGCCTTTTGCGTGCAGCCATATATCTTCTCCATTTGATGAGCAGAGTATTTCTTCATTCTGCCTGCTGTTTTTACCTATATAAATAACAAAACCGTCGGAAGATACATATCGCATAGGACCGCTTGATTTATCCTTGCATTTATGCTTGGCTTGTTTACTTCTCCTCTTTTTTATTATACCTGCATTTTCCGCACTTTCTCGCACTTGGGATATATCTTCCATGTTTTCTGCGTTGTCAAGCTCATATAGGCATTGTTCTGCAAGCGCTTTTTGCTTTTCAGCCTCTGCCATCTGCCCCTTGGCAAGTTTTGCCCCAGTATCCGCCTTTCTATAAAGCTTAAAATACCTTTGAGCGTTTTCGCTAAGCCCAATAGAAGGCTCCAGCGGTATTTTAATAAGCTCCATATTTTCGCTGTAATAGTTGGGTACTTCCACTTCGCTCACTCCCTTTGGCACAGCATTATAATGCCCTGTGAGCAACTCCCCATATATGCGGTATTTCTGTATATCTTTCTCGCTTGAAAGCTTATCTATACAGGCAGATATGCGTTTATTATAGCGTTTTACAGATGAGCGCAGCGCCTTTCTTAGGCTCGCCGCCGCTTGGTCTATGCGGTTTTTGTTGTCTTTAGCTGTGTAAAGGCTATCAAGCGCTGTAGATATATCTTCAGTAAATTTATAATTGCCCGCACCCTTAGTTAAATAAGGAAACGGCAGAGCTTCAACGGGTTCGCCATCATTATTAAGCAGCAGGCAAGGCTCGTATAGTTTATCAATATCGCTAAAAAACAGGCTAATTTCTTCCGCTAATTTATTAGTATCTTTAAGTTCCTCAATATTTGGGGATATTTCACCCGTAAGCCTATACGATATTTCCTTTGCGGTTGCGGGGCTTATGCCCATAATATTACCTCTTATGAACACATCAAGCCTGCCTAAAAAACCACGCTCTAAAAGCTTAGAAGGCTCTATATTGTTAGGCTCGATTTTTTCCTGCACAGGGGGCATATCATATGTTAGCCCAGGGAGCAGCTGCCTTACCCTGCTCATATCCCCAGTTACCCGCCTTATTGCGTCTATAATTATGCCGTCTGATACCAGACACAGATTGCTATGCTTGCCCATGGCTTCAAAGTACAGGTATTTAGTTGTTTCATCACCCAAATCGCTACGGCTTAATACATCTATACGAAGCAATCTGTCTGAAAAAAGCTGCTGCACGCCTAGTATACGCCCGCCCTGTAAATGCTTACGCATAAGCATTAGAAACATAGGCGCTTCACTTGGGTTTTGGAAGGACTGCTGCGTTTCGTGTATTCTAGTACAGGCAGGCGCAGCGGCTATAAGCAGCCTAATATTTTCGCCCTTATTTCTAAGCTGAAGTATTAGCATATCCTTATATGGCTGGCTTATCCTATCCACCCTTGCGCCACTTATGCGGCTGTTGAGTTCTCTAGCTAAAAAGCCAAGCATTAAGCCATCCATAGTTCTCCCTTTGAAAGCCAGCTTATAGTGCCCTTGCTTTTTTCCATGCCTATCCTCTTTTGAAGCATAAGAGAAGCCTGATTATTTTTTACCACATGCCCATAGGGTATTTCGCCAAGCTCAAGCAGCCTATTTATTAGCAGGGCTTCAAGCGTGTAGCCCATGCCGCGCCTGCGATATTTTTCAAATATATGCAGCATTCCCATAGTGCCTTCCTTATGCAAGCCTATAAAGCCCACCCATTCGCCGTTCATATATCCGCCGTAAAGCCTGCCTGAAAGTATTGCGTTTTTTATGCCCTCTGCAGTCATAAGCGTATAATATTTATCAATAATATCAAGCTGATTAATACTTATAGGCGATATGTACATATAATCGGGTACGATTATAGGCTCTTTTTTAAGGTACGCCACAGTATAGCAGGGTAAGGCAAGCTTTAGAGAATACATATCCTTAAGCTTACTATCAAAAGAGGGCAAATCGCTTATAATAAGTTCAATATCATCTGTGCCTTTAAGCACGCTAAGCGCAGCTTCATCATTATTTGCCATAAGTAGGTGAAGGTGCATATATTCAGCGTACATAAGCGCAGCATCATCCGTTGCCCTTATAATAGAGGCAAGCCCCTTTGAATATTGCTCGCTATAAGTGAGCCTTTCAAGGGGCTTTTGCCTGATTAAATTTTCTACCTTTAATTTAGGGTTCATTCCCCTATAACTGCCCTAATACGGCGCACACCTGCAGAGGAGCTTTCTTCTTTTTTAATCTTGAAGCTGCCTATTTCGCCGGTGTTTTCAACATGGGGTCCGCCGCAAACTTCAACGCTGAAGCCTTCTATTGTATACACCTTTACTTTTTCGCCGTACCTATCTTCAAACAAACCTATTGCGCCTTTTTCCCTGGCTTCATCAAGCGTCATCTCTTCGCTTGTAACAGGAGCATTCGCCTGTATGGCTTCGTTTACAAGCCGTTCAACTTCTGCCAGCTCTTCTTTAGTTACTTTTCTGCCGAAAGAAAAGTCAAACCTAAGCCTTTCTGCGGTAATGTTGGAGCCTTTCTGCGCAACCTCATCGCCCAATACCTTTCTAAGCGCTGCCTGCAAAAGGTGTGTTGCGGTGTGCAGCTTGGTAGTCTGCTCTGAATTATCCGCAAGCCCGCCCTTAAAGCGCTGCTGCGCACCCTGCTGGCTCTTTTGCTGGTGTTCCTTAAAGCGGTGTTCAAAATCGGCTATATCTACATCAAGCCCATTTTCATTTGCCATTTCAACAGTCATCTCTATGGGGAAACCGTATGTATCGTACAACCTGAAAGCGTCCTCGCCGGGTATTGTTTTTGCGTCCTCTGGAAGTTTGCTAAGCGCCCTTTCAAACATGCGAGTACCCTGCCTTAGTGTGCGCTGGAAACGTTCTTCCTCTAATATTAATTGCTCAAGCACAAAAGCGCTGTTGCGGGTAAGCTCTGGATATGCGCCGCTGTATTCCTCTATAACTACCTGCGCAAGCTCCTTAGTGAAGCCTTCTTCCATGCCAAGCTGCATACCAAAGCGCACAGCTCTGCGTATAAGGCGGCGCAGTACGTAGCCTTGGTCTACATTAGAGGGGCTAACGCCCATATCATCACCCAAAATAAATGTGGCGGTACGCATATGGTCTGCAATTATCCTTATTGCGCGACGGTCAGTTTCAGAGGCGATAGCATAATCCGCGCCCGAAAGCTCCTCTATTTTTTGTATTATAGGCACAAAAAGTTCAGTTTCATAAACACTTTTAACCCCGTTCATAACGCAGAGCACACGCTCCAGCCCCATGCCTGTATCTACATTTTTATGCGCCATGGTTTCGTAGTTGCCTTCGGCAGTTTTATTGTACTGCATGAAAACATCGTTCCATATTTCAAGGTACCTGCCGCATGAACATGCGGGGGAGCAAGTATTGCTGCAAGGCTCCTTATCTGTAATGTAGAACATCTCCGTATCAGGGCCGCAGGGGCCTGTAAGACCGGCGGGTCCCCACCAGTTTTCTTCCTTACCTAGGAAGAATATACGCTCCCTCGGCATACCGCAGCATGCCCATATATCCGCGCTTTCGTCATCGCGGGGGGCATTTTCATCACCCTCAAACACGCTAACGGCAAGCCTATCAACCGGTATACCTAGGTATTTATCGCTGGTTAAAAATTCCCAGCTCCAAGGTATCATCTCTTTTTTAAAATAATCTCCTAGTGACCAGTTGCCCAGCATCTCAAAAAATGTAAGGTGGCTTTCGTTGCCTACGGAATCTATATCGCCTGTGCGTATGCTTTTTTGCACGTTGGCAAGCCTTTTACCCGCCGGGTGAGGCTGCCCCATTAGGTATGGCACCAAGGGGTGCATACCTGCGGTTGTGAAAAGCACCGTAGGGTCATTTTCGGGTATTACAGAGCCTGAAGCTATGATAGCATGGTCCTTTTCCTTAAAGAAACCAAGGAACATATCCCTCATGCCCTGTGCTGTAAGTTTTTTCATATATACTCCTATGCTAAGTCTACAAATTCAAGCAGTACTTTAAGCGCGCCTTCCATATCGCGCATGTCTATTGTTTCGCAGGGGCTGTGTACATAGCGGCAGGGTATAGAAATTACCCCCGTGGGTACGCCGCTTCTTGTGTTCTGTATCACCGCAGCGTCTGTACCGCCATAGGGCAATACTTCCCTTTGCATTACAACCTGCGCAGCTTCGGCAGCTTCAAATATCTTTTCCCTAACAAGGGCTGATGATATAAGCGACATGTCCTTTATTTTGTTTGTAGGACCTGCGCCAAGCTTTAATTGCGGCAGCTTAACTTCGGGGGTATCGCCCGCGCCTGTTACGTCTATCGCAAGACCTATGTCAGGGTCTATGCCGTATGCGGCAACTTTCGCGCCGCGAAGCCCTACTTCTTCTTGGGTTGAGAACACGCCGACTATTGTGTTCTTTTGACCTTCCGCGGTTAAAAGAAGTTCTACAAGCAGCGCGCAGGCAGACCTATTATCCATAGCGGGGGCGCATACCTTATCCTTGCCTATGGTAAACACATCCGGCACATACACGCACATATCGCCAAGCTGCACCATGCTCTCGGCTTCTTCTTTGTTTTCTGCGCCTATGTCTATAAAGAAATCATTTATAGTAGGTTTGCCTTCTTTTACGGGCTGTTGGTACAGCACGCCGTCAACGCTGTTTTCAAATATTACATGACGGCCGTGGGACATGTTAAGGTTAATACCGCCAACGGGCTGTACCCTTAAATAACCCTCGTCCTCTATGGCGACAACTACATAGCCTATCTGGTCCATATGGGCGCTTATCATTATGCGCTTAGCATCGTCATCAGTACCGTATTTTTCTACTATGATATTGCCAAGGGCATCCTGCCTTAAGCTATCTACATGACCGGCGAGCAGAGTTTTTATAGTGTTTGCTACATTCTTTTCGCTCCCTGAAGGGCCGAAAGAAGAAAGCAGTGTTTTTAATGTATTGCGTAGCATTTCTATCCTCCTATTTATATTGCTTTAGAAAAGCAGAGCTTAATTCATATTGAGCGTCTACATCGCTTTTTTTGCACATGCTTGATGGCGAGTGTATGTACCTGCAAGGCACAGACAGCACTACTGTACGGCAACCTTCTTTTGCCCTTTGAAAAGCCGCCGCATCGTTCCCGCCGGTTACCGAGCGCTTAACCTGCGCTTTTATATTGTTTTCGCTTGCGATTGAAAGCATGGCGTGGAACAGCTCCTTATCGGCTATGGTGGATAAATCCATAAAGCTTACTGCCACACCCTCGCCCGGAGTACATACATGGAAGCGCTCCTTTACATCGCCAAGGTCATTGCAGGCTGTGCCTTCAAGTATTATGGCTATATCCGCATCTATCCCAAACGCAGCACCCATAGAACCGCGAAGCCCTACTTCTTCTTGAACGGTAAATGCGAAACTTACATCGCAAGGGTAGCTGTCTTCTAGCAGCCTTAGCATATTATAGCAACCCACTCTATCATCAAGCGCCTTGGCAAGTATGAAACCATCGCCTATTTCCTCGTATGAGGATATAAAAGAAACGTAGGACGCCAGCGGCGCAAGTTTTTCCGCCTCCGCCTTGTCCTTTGCACCAATATCTATATAGAGGGAGTCATAATCCAGCAGCTTTTCCCTATCCGCTTTGGACTGTAAATGTATAGCCTTTGCGCCTATTACGCCTTTGGTTTCGCCGTTTACAAGCACCCATTTGCTAACTATTACCCTTGGGTCTATACCGCCTATGGGGCTGAATTTAAGCATACCGTCTTCTGTATAGCCACGGATTATAAAGCCTACTTCGTCCATATGCGCAGCTATGGCAACATGAGGCGCATCGGGATTTGTACCCTTTTTATGGCAGATTACATTGCCCATGCGGTCTATTTTAACATCGTCGCAAAATTCCTTGGCTCTTTCAACAATCGCTTTTCGTATTTCGCCCTCATTGCCTGCAGGAGCGTTTATTTCGCAGAGAGTTTTCAGGTCCATAGTTCATCCTCCCAGCTTGCATTGATTTCTTGTGCGAAGCAGGCAAGCAGCCTTGCGGCTTCGTCTATTACATGCGTGTCTATAAGTTCAACACTTGTGTGCATGTATTTAAGCGGCAGCTCAATAAGTATAGTAGGTATACCGCTTCTGGATATTGCGATTTCGTCAGCATCTGTTGCTGTATAGCGGGGCACTACGCTTGTCTGCACTTTTATATTCTGCTCCTCCGCCACTTCCATTAGTTTGCGCCTTAGTACAGGGTTTAGATAAGGCCCTGCGCTTGCTACAACCGCAGTTAAATCATGGGTACGGGTAGGGTCGGCATCGGGAGTGGCTGCGTGGCACACATCAAGCGCAACAGCATAATCCGGAAATAATTGATAGCTCGTCTGCCATGCACCAAAAGCGCCTACCTCCTCTTGGCAGGTGGCTAAGAAATATATATCCGCATCATGGCGCATATCCTGCAACAATTGCATAGCGCGGTAGAGTATAGCAACGCAAGCCCTGTCATCGCAGGTTTTAACCGCTACACGGTTATTAAGTAGTTCAGTAAAGCGGTATTCAAGCTGTACTTCATCGCCAACTTGTACAAGCTCTTTCACCTTGGAGGCATCCATACCTAAATCTATATGTAGCTCCCCCATAGTGTAGTTTTTGTTTCTCTCGTCCTCAGTTAAAAGATGCGGCGCCTTTGCGCCTATTACGCCTGTTAGCCTTCCGCTTTTAGCAAGCACGCTAACACGCATAGAAGGAAGAATTCTAGGGTCTACCCCGCCAACGCCTACCATGCGCAGGCTTCCGTCATCTTCTATGCGTGAAACCATAAGACCAATTTCGTCCAAATGCGCTGCAAACAAAACGCTTGGTCCCTTGCCTTTTTTACGGGCTATTACACTGTTTGTCGGAGTGATGGATACTTCATCTGTAAGCGGTTCCCATTTATCCCTTATATATTCGGCAACCTTACGCTCATTGCCCGACAAGCCCGGTATGGCTGTAACTTCTTTTAAGAAATCTCTAGGCTGCATATAACCTTCCTTTCTGCAAGTATATTAACAACATTGAAGAGTATACCACTTGTTAGGCAACATTTCAATCGCGTTTGGGGTATAGAAAGCCATAAATATAGAGAAAACTTACATTTTTGACACAGAAACTCGAGAAGAAACAATTGACATAGGTATAAATTAGTAGTATTATAAATTTAGTTATTGATTGCTGTATACATTTTTATTCGTAACAGTTGCAGAAGGAGGCGATAAAGAATAGCAATTGT
>DUQK01000049.1 GCA_012837835.1 Christensenellaceae bacterium
AATACTTAAAAAATATAATGAAAAACGAAGGCGCTTTCCCTCCTCCCCATGGGGAGGAGGGGACTAACAGAATGTACTTATTGTTCGGAGATAAAAGTGTTGCACTTTGAGTTGCAATTTGCGCGGAAATGATTCTCAAAAAATTTTATTTGACAAAACAAAATATCTGTGCTACTATACATCGGCTAATGAAACCGGCCCGCCGGCAAGGTTAGCAAGAAGCCTTGCCCTTTGGAAGGGCTTTTTTTAAAGGAGGTTGGAATGTCACAAACTAAACAAGGCTACGTACCCAAAAATGGAAAACATGATATTGGTTATCTACCGGATGAAAAGCCTACTGCTGTTAGGCTTTTTCTTTATGCGCTTCAGCAAGTAATCGTCATGTTTCCGGCAACCGTTACAGTTGCGCTGATAACGGGATTCCATGTTTCCACAACCATATTTGCAAGCGGACTTGCGACAGTGTGCTTTGTGTTTATCACAGGCGGAAAGATACCCATGTACTACGGCTCAAGCTTTGCGTACCTAACGGCAATCGCATCACTTGTAGTGGCAGAGGGCGGCACTATGGGGGCGCCCGGCACCTTCATACTGCCAACTGAGCTTATTTCAAAAGCGCAGTTTGGTATAGTGCTGTCCGGCTTTGTGTCGATTTTTGCCGGAATACTTGTGCGCATAGGCGGAATGGAAAGGGTTGAAAAGATACTTCCCCCCTGCGTTACGGGCTCTGTCGCCATGGTAATAGGGCTTACACTTGCGGGCAACGCTGTAAGGGATGCGGCGCCTATGATGGACGCGGCAGGCAATCTGTTTGAAGGACAAACCCACTGGATATGGATTATATCCTTGACTACTCTAATTTCAACCGTACTCTATACAAAATACCTAAAGGGCGTGCTGGGGCAGTTGCCGCTGCTGCTCGGCGCAATAACCGGCTGCCTTGTGGCAGTGGTAGTAATGCTGCTTGGCGGCGGTAACTTCTTTAGAACCATGCCCGAAGGCGCGCTTGCGGCATCCACATGGAAACTGGGAGATGGCAGCATATTCGCCCTGCCGGCATTCAGCTTGCCTAAGCCTAACATGATGTCGGTTATATCAATAATGCCGATAGCGATTGCAACCATACCCGAATCAACCGCGCATATATACCAACTTGATACCTACGTAAACGACCTTGCAAAGCGCAAGGGCAAGCCCAGATACAAAATAGCGGAGATGCTTGATAAAAACCTTATAGGCGACGGGATTTGCGATATGATATCCGGCGTTATAGGCGGTCCTGCCGGAACCAACTACGGCGAAAACATATCCACCATGGCTATAACCAAGGTATTCTCAGTAAGCGTAATGCTTGTTGCGGGGATTTTAGCTATGGTTATATCCTGCTTCACTCCTCTTATAAACTCCATATATGCGATACCGCAGGCTGTAATAGGTGGGCTTGAAATATACCTATTCGGCGCGATAGCGGCGCAAGGTATAGCGATATTCATAGATAAGAAAGTAAGCATGTTCGAGCCCAAGAACATAGCGGTAATCGCCACAATAATGACACTGGGTCTTGGCATAAACTACGGCTTTGGCGGAAACATAAACTTCTTAGGCATAAAGATACCAGCAGTTGCAGGCTCTGCAATATTCGGTATACTGCTAAATGCACTGCTCAATATGGGAGATAAAAAAGAAAATTCTGTAAAGGCGTAAAGCCTTAATAAAAAACAAGATAAAATCCGGTGTATGTATTGCGCCGGATTAATATTTATATTAGGTTCATTGTGCTATAGGTTGAGTAATAAAAGTAAGGTATATAATACTTGTCTTAGCCTAAATCAGCTTTATATTGCGCACCTTTTCCGATTTGTCTTTGCTTTGCTAAGGCGCTATAGCGCTGCTATGTTTCCTTCACCAAGCTTCGCTAAATTAAAAAATTCACTGCAATCTATGCGCTGCTTTAAACTGAGATAAGTATAAGCGTTTGTATAAAACAATATGCACCCCTTTATTATGTAGGGGTGCAATGTATTTGCTTATAATTAACTGTTTTCGTGTCTGTCAGACCTTCTGCGCCTTGGCGGGGTATCCGTCTTGGGTTTTAAAGTATCGTCCTGTGAGGGCTTGGCGCTAGTAGTATCCGCCTTTATAGGAACTCTGGTTGTTTGCTCAATTTGTGGCTTTTGCGAAGCAGATTGAAGTGTCTGCCCGCTTCGCTGCTCTTTAGCAGTACCCTGCGATGGCTGTCCTGCGAGTGGTCTATATTGTACTGTGCCTTGAGATGCTCCAGCCTGTGGGGGCTGTCCCATGGGCGGTCTGTATTGAGCAGTGCCTTGAGGCGCTCCAGCCTGCGGTTGTCCCGTGGGCGGTCTATACTGAGCGGTGCCTTGAGGCGGTTGTCCTGTAGGCGGTTTATATTGAGCAGTTCCCTGTGTACCTATTGGCTGTCCCGGACGGGGCGGAGCTTGTTGTCCCGGGCGGGGGGGTACATGTCCTAAAGGCGTTCTGGGTCTTGGGGGAGCATAGGGGCTAGTGCCGGGTTTTACAGGGTCATCACTCTGTATTCTCTTGCGTTTTGCAACCCTTTGTGTCTCACGCTGCTGATTTTTTCTGTACATATAGTAGCCGTAGTAGCCGCCTGCGCCAAGCACAGCGATTATTACAAGAACAACTATACCTGTGGGGAATGAACTTGTGGGCGCATCGCTAGGCAGTTCCGTTGCCAATGGGTTTATGCTTACTGTGCTTTCAGGGCTTCCTGTGGGCGTGGGCGAAGGAGTTACTATTTCTTCAACATTAGGCGTTGGGCTGCCAAGTGGGTTAAAGGGTTCGTAGCTAACTTGTGCTAGGCTTGGATTAGTCCAAACCTGCGTATTAAAGTCTTCAACTGGGGTTATGTTTGAAGGGGTTTTTATACCGGGGGATATTTCATTTGATGCGTTGGCATTTATATATGCATCGCTCTGGAGAAAACGGGTAAGTTCGCTCATTGAAAGCACATTGAAATAATCTCCAAGTACATATCCTTCAGTGCCCGCTTGATTTATATGGTACCAAGTCTTGCCGTCAGGAGCCTGCTTGCTGCCTATAACAAGCGCGAATGCGTTCTTATCCATCATCTTAATGTGTGCGGAATCAAGGCTTGCATCCTTGCGTAGTCTAACCTTATCTGCGTTCACATAACCATAGCTTGAAAGGCTTGAGGCGCTTGGACCAATATTAGGCGTTGCGGCAGGGGGCAGAGTGGCTCTTAGCGATGCAATGTAGTCTTTCTCTTCCTCGCTGTTGAGCAGCCTTAGCTGGTCATTTCTTATAAAGCCGTAGTTTTCCTTATAGCGGGAAATATGCCAAATGTTGCCTCCGGTCATATCCTGCCCGTATACCTGTACTATCTCATTTTTAGGCAGCCAGTATATTATCTGTGAGTTGGTGTCCATATTGGCGCGCAGAGGGGCGTTCTCACCAAGGGTGATTCCAAAGCCTGCGTGTTGGCTTAGAACTGGCGCCTTAGTTGCGGGTGTTACAGGCGCCTGCAGCGCGTTTAGGTAGGGAGCTGCTTCCTGTGAGCTAATGCGCCTTAAAGCATCGTCCGGAAGATAGCCGCTCTGCCTTATGGGAAGAGCATCCACCATGTTCCATGCGCGGGAATCCACATAGGCTTGCCCTGTAACCATAACTATTGTATTTTGCGGGAGTCTGGCGATTTCAAGCTCGTTTGAATTGCCAACGCCCGTTGTTAAGGATACTTCCCTATTTGTAAGCGCATAGCCAAGGTACGATGCCGGGGGCGTTGTTTCCTTAGGCGGGGCTGTGGTAGGTGCGGGTTCTTTAGTGGGTTCTAAAGTAGGTACACCTGTTTGCTCCGCCGGGGGAAGGGTTCTTATAGGCGCGGGTGAAGGCAGTTCCGACTGCTTTTTATTGCTATCGCTTTGGCTCATAAGGTCTATGAATTTTGCCATTACAAAACCTTCGTTGCCGTCTACAAGCACTGCATACCAAGGGTCTGCGTCAACAGTCTGCTGTTGGAATACGAATATATCATCACCCTTGTTAAGCTTTGCAACACGTTTTGATGAGGTGGTCATTTTGCTGCGTATGTTTACACCGCCTACATTTGCGTTCGCCCAGCGGTTTATTGCAACACCGTCTACTATTGCAGAGGGCGCGGGGGTGGGTTTATCCGTGGGTTTAGGAGTGTAGCCCAGTGCGCTTTCAGCTTCTGCCTGGCTTAGCACCCTTGTTACATTTTCCCTTAGGAAACCTTCTACACCGTTTATCTCTACCTTGTACCACATTTCATCCTGATTGTTTGTAAGGCTGCCTGTAATATGGACAAGGTCTTTCTTGCCTACCACGCTTATAACATTGTCCTGCGATACCTTAGGCTCAGACCTAAAGTTAATATTATCCGAGCGCGGGTATGCGTAGGCATCCATTGAGTTTATGCTATAGGGGAAAGGGCTTGCTGAAGGCGCATCGGTTGCAGGCAGCGCCTCATAGTAGAAAATTACGGTATCACTGGACAATGTACCGTCCTTAGATAGTGTAATTTCCTGCTCAAGAGGTTCTTTAGCCTTGTAGCCATCAGGGGTCTGCAGGCTGTTTTTTACTATAGTAGTGCCAACTCTTACAGATATTTGTTGATCCGGCGCTATGCTCTTTCCATCGTCGGAAAGATACCTTATAAGAATATTAGCGGTTCTATCTACACTTAAATCCTTGAACAGGAACACTATTTCAGAGGGAGTTGAGTTGCCTTGGTTGTCAACAACAACCTGTTGCCTGTCAGTGCCTGTAAGCTCATATATATTGCTGTCAAGCTTGCTAAGGTCGGCTACAACTATGTTTTCCTCGTTTTCAACGCAGCTTACGGCATCTTCGACTATGTTTTTGCCGAACTGGTCTCTATAATATACCTTTACAAGCGCAACCTTTGGCGCAGGATCAGACGTTGGTTCATCCGTTACAACGCCAACGCTGCTGTAGTAGAATATTATAGAATCGGGATTTGCAGAACCTGAGGAAACTATAACGTACTTTGTATCGGATTCTCCTTCTTTAAGCGCATAGCCTTCTTTAAGGTCTTGCGGGGAAGCGGTTATAGAGTTGGTTCCGTCCTTGCATTCCAGTTTTTGGGAAGAGGCAACGGGACTTCCTGTTTTTTCATCTAGGTAATGCACCATTACATCAACAGGAGTACTTATTTCTTTGGTGTAATAGAATTCTACTGTGTAAGTTGTCGCTTCATCGTAGCTAGCTGTAACTATATACACGCTTGGGCTAATTATCTCATAGCCGTCAAGCAGGTTTTCAGGGTTGGCGTTGATAATATTTTCACCAATATTAAGGCTTATTTTCTGAGACTTTGCGACCTCAATATCCGTTCCTTCTTCAAGGTATCTTACAGTAACCGTTGGAAGATTAAGCTTAATATAGTAGAACTCTACAGACGAGGGATTGGCTATTCCCAAGGCATCTACCTGTACAAGTACAGCATCTACACCGTCAACAAGTGTATAGCCTTCTTTTAAGTCTGAAGGAAGCGCATACACGGTGGTCTGCTCATTTGTAGGCAGAGTTTGCTCCTGTGCGCTTGCTATTTCAGCTCCAGTATCCTTATCTATAAACCTTACTATTATATTTACACTTGTGGGAGCTTCTGTAGGTTCTTCAGTTTGAGGAGCGGGGGTTTCAATAGCTACATAATAGAATATTACTTCAGGCGTGCTTGGGTTGCCTGCTTCGTCTACATATACTGTTTGTTCTTGTACATCTACATTATAGCCTTCAATGTTTTCAGCGTATACTGTCTGCTGTTCACCGGGGAACAGCTCTACAGTTTGTGGGTTTAGTAGATTATTGTTATTAGCGATATCGACGAACCTAATAGTAATCTGTACCTTTTGCGGCTCGGGCGTAGCTATTGCGCTGTAATAGAATATTACTTCAGGCGTGCTTGGGTTACCCGCTTCGTCTACATATATTGTTTGCTCTTGTACATCAACATTGTAGCCTTCAATGTTTTCAGCATATACCGTCTGCTGTTCACCGGGGAACAGCTCTACAGTTTGAGGGTTTAGTAAATTATTGTTATTAGTGATATCAACGTATCTTACAGTAATCTGCGTCTTTTGTGGCTCGGGCGTAGCTATTGCGCTGTAATAGAATATTACTTCAGGCGTGCTTGGGTTGCCCGCTTCATCTACATATACGGTCTGCTCTTGTACATCAACATTATAGCCTTCAATGTTTTCAGCGTATACTGTTTTTTGTTCTCCGGGGAACAGCTCTACAGTTTGAGGGTTTAGTAAATTATTGTTATTAGCGATATCAACATATCTTACGGTAATCTGCGTCTTCTGAGGTTCAGGCGTAGCTACAGGCGGGGGAGGCAATTCAACAAAGGTTGAAACATATAATGAAAAATCCTTTAATATATTGCCTATTTCATCAAGCCCTTGGAAATATACGGGTATGTCTTCTAGCGCTTGAGAAGTTCCCTGCTCAAGCACATTTAGTAAAGGCGTGCCGTTTTGCAGGTTGAAGCCGCCTTTATAAATGCCGTTAAAATCGGTAATTTCTACAGTGGCGTTTTGCAAGGCTTCTTCGCTTATATAAAGCCAGTATGCGTTTTCGTAGCCCGGGTACATTATAGGCTGCGCCTGTGTAACCTGAGGATTTCCCTCGGAATCCGTCCAATGGATATTTATTATAATTTCAGCTGTCGGTTGTGCGGCGAATGCGCCTGTCGCCATCACGAGCGACAGTAGCAGTAACAGCCACAGAATTTTATTAAAAACATTTTGCATACACTGTTTATACATGCTGAACCTCCTTAATAATGACAAGAATATTAATTCATTACAATTTTATGACAAAACGATGCTTATGTCAATATCTCAAAAGGGAATTTACACTTAAATACTATGTTGTTTTTAGAACAGCGATTTTATTGTAGCGGTTTTTTCGGTTTGTTAAAGCTTCGTGAAGGAAGCATAGCGAACCCTATGCTGACTGAGCAATACAAAGCCAAAATGGAAAAGGCGCACAAGAAAACGCTGGGTTAAAGGCGACATAGTATTATATAGTTGAAGTTTACTTGAGAACTGGTTATAATTATCATATTGTATACAAAGGGGGGAATGTTTTTCTTGAAGAAGTTTATTGATGCCTTTTTTAATATGGAGGCATTAGTACCTGTCAAATACCGTAAGGGATCGCTGCCCGATGGCAGGCATGCTTTTAGGGTGGTTCTCAATATGGCAATTCCGTCCATCGCCGAGATGGTTTTCATGAGCCTCATAGGCAGTGTAGATACCATAATGGTAGGTCAGCTTGGCGCAAACGCGCTTGCTGCTGTCGCCCTGCCTGCTCAGCCCCGTATGATAATGCTAAGCGTATTTTTTGCCCTTAACGTAGGTGTTACCGCTATAGTTGCAAGGCGCAAAGGGGAACAAAGACGGGATGCGGCCAACCTTACGCTTAGAAACGCAATAATGCTTATTGTATTTATTGCGCTTATAATAATGGCGCTTGGGCTAGTATTTGCGGAACCGCTAATGCGTCTTGCGGGCGGCAACACCAATACCGCTGATGATGCACAGGTTTTAAAGGGTGCAGTAACATATTTTAGTATACTGGCATGGAGCCTTCCTATTAATGCTGTAAGTATGTGTATAAATGCTGCGCTTCGCGGGGTGGGCAATACTAAAATCACCATGCAGGTAAATATGATAAGCAACATAGTAAACGTTGTGTTTAACTACCTGCTTATAAGCGGCAACTTTGGTTTTCCGCGCCTTGAAGTTGCCGGCGCTGCAATAGCCTCAGTTATAGGTATAGCGGCGGGGGCTTTGCTATCCCTTTGGGTGGTAGTACAGGGCAAGGATACATACCTGCACCTATCCAAAAAGGATTCTTGGAAAGTTGATGTGTCTGCAATGAAAGGCATACTCAAAATAGGCGGCAATGCTATGGTAGAACAGCTTAGTATGCGTTTTGGCTTCTTTCTTTATTCCCGTATCCTTTACGGGCTTGGCGTAGTTCTATTTGCTGCGCATAATATAGCAATGCAGTTTTTAGGCATAACATTCAACTTTGCAAACGGTACTGCGGTTGCCGCAACATCTCTAACAGGGCAGAATTTAGGCGCTAAAAGACCTGACTTTAGCATGATGTACAGCAAGCTTTCATTGCGCTTAGCACTTATGATATCGGCAGTTGTGGGCTCATTTATAGCTTTGTTCCGCTATCCACTAAGCGCGCTCTTTATTGATGCAGGCGCAGCAAACGCCGATATAGTAATTAACGCCGCTGCCGGAACATTGCTTGTAATAGCCGTTATACAGCCTTTCCAGATGAGCAGCGTTGTAATATCGGGAAGTCTAAGAGGTGCGGGGGATAACCTATATGTAGCCGGAGTTATGGCGCTTTGCGTAAACGTAATCCGCCCAATAATGGGTTACCTTGCGGTATATGTATTTAAGTTCGGGCTTGCCATGACTTGGCTTCTAAGCCTTAGTGAAATCATATTGAGGGTAGTATTCTTCTTGCGACGTCTAAATAGCGGTAAGTGGATGCAAATAAAAGTATAGTAAGAGTAGTCTATATATGTTAAAGGAGCTGTCGCATTAGCAACAGCCCCTTTTAAGTTAAAAAAGTTTTAGAAAAGCGCTATTTAAAATATTCTTCCGCTGCTCTTGCAAGCATTTCTACGCCTATTCCGGTTGCGCCAAGGGGTGCTTTTGCGCTTGGTTTTTCGTGGTAGGCGGTGCCGGCTATATCCAGATGTGCCCAGGGCTTACCGTGGGCGAACGCACGGCAGAAAAGCCCGCCTATTGCAGTACCTGCAAGCCTGCCGCCGCTGTTTTTAATATCCGCACGCTCTGACTTGTTATTTTTGGCTATGCAGTCATATGCGGGCAGCCGCCATATTTTATCGCCAGATTTTTCGGCTGATGCATTAAGTATTTCGCAAAGCTTTTCGTCATCGCCAAGAAGAGCGGTTATTTCATCACCCAAAGCCACTACAGCTGCACCTGTAAGCGTGGCTATGTCTATTACAGCATCTGCATCCAGTGTGCTTGCAGCGTAGCTTATGGCGTCAGCTAGCGTGAGCCTGCCTTCAGCGTCTGTATTAATTATCTCTATGTATTTGCCCGAGTGAGAGGGTATTATATCCCCATTCCTGTACGCATGACCGGAAACCATGTTTTCACACGCGGCGACTATACCAAACACATTCGCTTTTGCGCCGCTTTTGGCAAGCACATACATAGCGCCTATTACAGCCGCTGCGCCGGCCATATCGCAGAACATTGTATACATTGAAGGTCCGGGTTTTATCGCATATCCGCCTGAATCGTACATAAGCCCTTTGCCTACAAGCGCAAGTTTTTTATCGCTATCAGGGGCGTTGTTATATTCCATTACTATAAAGCGGGGAGGTGTATCGCTGCCCTTGGCAACCGAGTAGAAAGCATGAAGGTTCATTTCTACTATCTGTTTTTCGTTGTATACTTTAACGCTGAAACCCGCTTCTTCTCCGTGTTTTTTTGCTTCATTAGCAAGGCAATCAGGCGTCATCACATTTGCAGGCTCATTTACAAGGCGTCTTGCAAGGGATATGCCGTCCGCTACTATTTTAGCCTGCTCAAGCTTTTTGTTTTCGGAATCTAGTTCAAAGCCCTCTCCTAAACATAGGCTTATATTAAGCGGGGCGGGTTTGTCCGCAGGTTTATTTTCAGGCGAAATACCGCTTGTTACATAATTTGTAAAGCCATCATTTGCAAGGTGGAGTTTCTTGTATACACCGAATGTAAACTCTGCAAACTCAGAACTTATTGCAAGCGAAACTTCGTTTAGTCCCTCTTCTTTGCAAGCGGAAATTATATTTTCAAGCGCTTCTTCAATGTTATCATAGCATAGTTCTTCCTCTATTTTAAGGAACCAGCGGCGAATTACCTTATCACCCTGTATATGCTGGGTTTTGGCTAGTTTTCCGCCCTTTAAGCCGAAAGCTTTTGCGTTGCTATATGCGCTACTTGAGAGCTTTTCTAAAGCTTCGTCCAAGTGGTATAAGTACACAATAGAGCTAAGTTTACCCGACTCAGCCTCGTTATACATAGATATTTTCAATTTAATTCTCCTTATAATTTTATAATTTTTTATAATAATTTATAAATGCTCTGCCTGATATATCGGCTATGTCATCATCGCTAAATGAACCGCTGTCTGCTAAAAAGCGTATCAAAGCAGGAAAGTTCTCGGGATTGTCAAGCCCTATGGGTTTAGTATCTATGCCGTCAAAATCGCTTCCGAAACCCACCTTACCGCTGCCGCCAAGCTCATACATATGCTCTATATGTTTAAGCACGTCCAGCATACTTGCCTCGCCCTTTTCGTTTAAAAACGCGGGGCAGAAGTTTATACCCACAAAGCCGCCGGCGTTAAAAAGAGCCACAAGCTGCTCATCGCTTAAATTGCGGCTGTGGTTACACAGCGCCTTTGCACAGCTGTGCGAAGCAAGCGGAGAGGAAAGGGCATGATCAAGTACATCTTTAAAGGCTTTTTCACTTATATGGGAGAGGTCTACCGCTATTCCAAGGCGGTTCATCTCCCTAACGCATTCCTTTCCAAGGTTGCTTAAGCCCCTTGAAGTATCGCCCATATGGCAGGAGGCGAGTTTATTATCGTAGTTCCATGTGAGGGAAGCCATACGCACGCCTTTTTTTCTGTATACTTCAAGCAGAGAAAGGTCATCCTCGAATATTTCGCTGCCCTCTATGGACAGCATGTATTTTACCTCGCCCTCTGTGGCAAGGTCGGGGTCATCAACTATATCAAGACCCTCTTGCCTGAGCTCATCGGATATAGCCATCATACCTTCTATTGTATTTATTATGGTTTTTTTATCGGAAGATGTGCCGACGAACATGGCAAGCGTCTGTAAGCCTACGCCGCCGCATTTAAGCCTTTCGGGGGTTACATCGTTATTTGAACCCGGTTCTTTAAGCAATCTATAGAGCGTATCACAGTGCGCATCACAAATAAACATTTTATAGTATTATTCCGCGTTAAATGCTTCCAGTTCTTTTACCAGATCATCGCAGTCGTCTGAATAGACTTCAAGAGTTATAGGTTGAGAAAGGTCTAGGGAAAATATACCGAGTATGGATTTTGCATCCACAACATGCCTTCCTGCACGCAGGTCCATATCGTAGGGGTAACGGTTTGCTATGTTTACAAATGTCTTTACCTCTTCGGCAAAGCTAAGTTTAATAGGTATTGAACGCATAAAGCACCTCCAAATTCATTTGTATAGATAATACAATCTTTCCACCGGAAAAGCAAGAAGGATAGTAAGTGAATTGCGTATATTTTATATATAAAAGCGGAGCATGTTTTTTGCGCTGCAATATTTTTATAAAAAGCTTGTTAGCATAATGCAAATATGGTAGAATAGGCACATAATTAGAAACTATGTGTGAAATAATGCATATTTTAATAATATGCATAAAATCATGCATATAATCAGTCTATGCGTCAAGGCGTACATAACATAAAAAAAGGGGGCATTATGGGAAAATACATAGCTATAATCGCTGATATAAAGCAGTCAAGGGCGAGTGGCGATAGAAAAAACATGCAGGAAAAGCTCATGAGCGTGCTTGATAGTATAAACAATAAGTATAGGGATGTTATTGCGTCAAAATTCCATATAAGCTCCGGAGATTCCTTTCAAGGGCTGCTTAAAAGCGGCGAAAATATTATGGATATAATAATCAATATGGAGCTTGCCTTATACCCCCTAAAGCTAAGGCTGGGCATAGGTATAGGCGGTATAGACACCGCAATATATGAGGATAATTCAAATCTGGTAGACGGCAAGGCGTACCATATGGCAAGGCAATGCCTTGAAGAGGTAAAGGAAAACGAAAACAAGAATGAGAGGGTTATAACCTCATACAAAATAGCCAAGTATGGTAGTGAATTGCCGCTTATAAACACGCTTTTTTCGCTTGTAAGTATAATAAAAGACGGCTGGTCTGAAAGCCAAGTAAATATAATAAAAGCCTATATAGAAAACGGCTGTAACCAAAAAAACACTGCTGAATACCTTGGCAAAAACCAGTCAACAATAAGCTATTCGCTTAAGGGCAGCCAGTTTTATTCGCTTTCAAGCGCATTTGATGTGCTGAGCAGCTCCATAGAAAAAGAAAGAGTGTCATATGAATAGCGCAAGAGGTTTAATGCTGATAATGCTTATTTCCCATTTCTTGGGCGATTATTACCTGCAAACAAACAAAATGGCGGTATCAAAGGCAGATAAACCTAAAGATTTACTGCTTCATACTGTAATACACCTAGTGCTTGGCGTAACGCTTGTTTATATTACATACGGCTCGGATTTGTTAATAATACCTTTAGCAGTGTCGGCTGTACACATGGTTATAGACTTTATTAAAGGAAAACTTAATTTAAAATACAAAAACGCAGCATTTAAAATATACGCAGTAGATCAGCTATTGCATATTATATCCATAGTTGTGGCAATATATGTGTTTTCCAAAAATCCCGTATTTAATGCGGGTATTACAAACCTGCTTAGCAAATTTTCTATAGACCCTGTTATTTTAAATGAAAAGCTGCTTGCAATAATAATACTTATAAAGCCTGCAAGCATAAGCGTGAGCCTATTTTTGGAAGGTTTTAATTTTAAGTACCTTAATGCAGAAGATAAGCCTAATGATGAAAAGGGCGAGCTCATGGGTCTTAAAAACGCGGGCAGCACCATAGGCATACTTGAAAGGCTTATTATATATAGTTTAGCCGCTGTTGGGCAGTATGCCGCCATAGGTTTTATACTAACCGCCAAATCCATTACGAGATACGAAAAAATATCCAAAGACCCGGCATTTGGTGAATATTATTTAATAGGCACGCTGTTTAGCCTGCTGCTTGTTATTCCTGTTGCTTTGATACTGTAATGCAATCACTAAAAAACTGCCTACATAGGCGAATGGTTTTTTGCTTTTTCTCACTGTTTTTTGCGAATTTTATAACGCTAGCTGCCTGTTATACATCTTTACAGTCAAAGTTATATTTGGTATACTTTCATAAACAAATGTGCATTGCACAAAGGAGGAATATTTTATGAGAAAACTACTTGCAGTTTTGCTGACTGTTGTGCTCAGCATTAACTGCGCATTCGCACTTGCCGAAGGCATTAAGCTTGGCATAGTAACGCCGGACGCAGACCACGGCTTTACAGGTGAATCCGTCGCCCACGCAAGGGCAGAGGCGGACGCGCTTAAAGAAAGCGGAGCAATAGCTGATTACCGCATGGCTGTTGGCAACGAAGCGGCAAAGCAGATACAGGGTCTTGAAGAGATAATCGCTTGGGGACCGGATGTAATTATGCTATGGCCGCATGAAGGCGACCAATTACGCAACGCCGCCCAGCAGATTGTAGATGAAGGCATACCGCTTGTAATCTATGACCGCCTTATCGAAAACTTCGAGGGCATGGCAGCGGAAATAATGGGAGATAACTTCAGCATAGGCAATAAGATGGGCGAATACCTGCTTAAATACTACGAGGAAGACCTTAAAGCGGGAGAAACAATAACTTACCTGCTGTTCATTGGCGACAGCTCAACCGTATCCAAGCAGCGCACGCAGGGTATGCTTGACATACTCGATGCCAGCGAATATAAGGACCAGTTTAAGCTACTTCAGGAAGGCTTCCAGACCGACTGGTCTAACGCTAAATCTCAGGAATTTATGGAAAACTGGCTAAGCACTGCGGACGCAAAAGATGTTGAAGAGCTTGATCTAATCGTAACCCATGATGACGAAATTATAGACGGCATTATGGCAGTTATCCGCGATGCGGACGAGCTTAAAAACCTAAGGCTTCTAACTTCTGTTGGCGGCAGGCGTGAAACCCTCGCCATATTCGACACAGTTGAAAAGCCGGAACTTGTAACATACTTCTTCAGCCCCTCTATGATAAGGGAGGCTATAAGGCTGGGCGTAGCCTGCGCCAAGGGCGAAACCTATCAGGACCAGGAGATTAAAGGTCAGCTGTTCCTTATTCCCACTATAGAAATAGACAAGAACACAGTTGAGGAATACCGCAACAGCCAAGACTATATTGACCGCTACTCTATTTTTGACTGATATTTTAGGGAGTCCGGATTTTTTCCCGGGCTCCCTTATGCTTTAATACTTATCTCAGATAAAATCAGCTTTATCTTGCGCGTCTTTTCCGATTTGTCTTTGCTTTGTTAAGGCGCTATAGCGCCACTATGTTTCCTTCGCCAAGCTTCGCCAAATCAAAAAAATCGCTGCAATCTATGCGCTGCTTTAAACTGAGATAAGTATGAGGAGATATATTTGTTAGCAGAGCTTAAAGAAATAGTTGTCGACTTTGGCCCTGTAAGGGCTGTTGACCATGTTAATTTTAGTGTGCGCCCCGGCGAAATACATGCGCTGCTAGGGGAAAACGGCGCAGGCAAATCTACCCTTATGAATGTGCTTGCGGGCACATTTCCGCCTGACAGCGGCAGCATATATGTAAAGGGCGAGCCCGTGCGCTTTTCCAGTGCAAAAAGCGCCATGGATAAAGGCATAAGGCTTATACATCAGGAGCTTAATCTATGTAACGACCTTAAAGTGTACGAAAACCTTTACCTTGCTCAGGAAATAAAGGGCAAAAGTGGACTGCTTGATAGCCACCAGATGATAGAATGCGCTCAGCGGGTTTTTGAAACCATGGGCGCAAATATAGACCCTAAAGCCCCTGTATCAAGCCTTCAAACCGCCGAAAAACAACTGGTTGAAATTGCCCGCGCGCTGCTTTTTTCCTGCGAAATTATAATAATGGACGAGCCTACAACTGCGCTATCCGGCAGGGACATTAAGAATCTATTTAATATAATGCGAACCCTTAAAGCAAGGGGCGTGGGCTTTGTTTATATATCCCACAAAATGCCGGAGATATTTGAAGTGTGCGACACCTTTACCGTGTTAAGGGACGGTAAGTGGATAGCCGACGGCAATATTGCAGATGTAAATGAAAAGCAGATATCCGAAATGATGACAGGTAAAGCGCTGCTTGAAAGCGACTTTGCCTCAAGAAAAAGCAATGTGCAGCCTGAAATCGCGCTGAGTGTAAACAATTTAAACAGCGATGGTATAAAGGATATAAGTTTTGAGCTTAAAAAAGGGGAGATATTAAGCGTTACCGGTCTTCACGGCTCGGGCAGGGACCAGCTCGCGGACGCTCTTTTTGGTGTGCAAAGCTATACTGGCGAAGTTATTAAGGACGGTAAACAAATAAAGGGCGGTATAGAAAGCCACCTTAAGGCGGGTATTGCCATGGTGCCGCGCAACCGCAAGGAGCGCGGAATACTTAACGACCTTAGCATACTTGACAACCTTTCCATGGGCTTTTTCAATACGAAACTTAAATCCCTTCTGATATCCCCTAAAAAAGAAAGGGGACGTTTTAGGCGCCGCCAGCAGGACCTTTCAATAAGAGCGGATAGACCTTCTAACCCAATAACATCGCTATCCGGCGGCAACCAGCAGAAAGTTATACTTGGCAGGTGGCTTGAAGCTGATGCAGACATACTCCTGTTTGACAACCCTACGCAGGGAATAGACGTCGGCACTAAGTACGAGATATATAAGCTTATGCTTTCGCTGTCTGCACAGGGTAAATCTATAATAATGTTCTCATCCGAATTTGCCGAAATAATGAAAGTATCCGATAGATGCATAGTTATGTTTAGGGGAGAAATAAACAGAATACTTAATCGAGATGAAATAAGCGAAGAAAGCCTCATGTATTATTCTACCGGGGCTATAATAGAGGAAAAACAACATGCCTAACAAAAGACAACAGACCGATGCAGGTATATTTATAAAAAAGCTTTTTACACAGTACAGCTATATAGTATCTTTCGTGCTTATAATTATAATCGCTATGGCGGTAAACCCCAATTTCTTCAGGTGGCGCAATATTTCTAACATATTTACCCAATCCGCAACTACTACGGGTTTAATTGCCCTTGGTATGACTATGATTATATGCGCCGGGCAGATAGATATTTCTGTAGGCTCGCAGGTTGCGCTTATATCTGGCTTTGGTATAGAGCTTTTAAACCGCACGGAAAGCATATGGCTTATGCTGCTTTTTTGCGTAGCAATGGGAGGCGTAATAGGCACGTTTAATGGGCTGCTTGTTGCAAAGGGGCGTATGCCGGCGATGATAGCAACGCTAGCAGTGCAAACTTCCGCAAGAGCCATAATTAACCATTTTGGGCAAGGGGGGCCTTTTACAGTTGCAGGCGGCAATGCTAATGCTCCGTTTTATGAGAGCTTTAGAATGGTATCATCAGGCGGGATAAGCGTTTTCGGCAACAGGGTAAGCTATCCCATGATAATATTTATATTTATGTCCGTAGTATTTGGCGTTATTATGCGAAGGACTAAACTTGGCAAACATATTTACGCTGTAGGCAGCAACGAAGTTTCCGCCAGAATGGCAGGCGTAAATGTTGATAGAACAAAAATAATGGTGTTCGCAATAACGGGGCTGCTCTGCGGGCTTACAAGCTGGCTGTATTCATCAAGGCTTATGGCGGTTGCCGCCGCAAATGCGGGCAACCAGTTTGAGATGGACGCTATAGCCGCTGTTGCAATAGGCGGGGCAAGCATGTCAGGTGGGCGCGGCAAAATAATAGGCACATTCCTTGGTGTGTTAATGTTTAAGATAATAAACAACACGCTTGTCGCAGCAAATGTACCCACATTCTTAACAGGAGCCATATCAGGGGCTATAATAATAGTTGCTGTACTGCTTCAAAGTCAGAGGGATAAGAGAAAGTAATATGGTATTAAACCATAGGAGGTATATATGTATTATGCAGGTATAATAGGCTGCGGGAAAATTGCGGAACTCCGCCACGCGCCTGAATATATAGAGTGCGAAAAAGCCAATATTGTGGGTTTCTATGATATCAATATTGAAAAAGCCAAACGCCTTGCGCATATGTTTGGCGGCAAGGCGTACTATAGCCTTGAGGAATTGCTTGCGGACGATAGAATAAATATAGTAAGCATTTGTAACGCCAACACCGCCCACGCAAGGGATACTATTTTGGCGCTTAAGGCAGGCAAACATGTGCTTGTTGAAAAGCCCATGGCTACAAGCTATGAGGATTGTGAAAACATGGTTTCCTGCGCAAAGGAAAACGGCAAACGCCTGCTGCTTGGGCACAATCAGCTTTTTGCAAGCGCTCATGTAAAGGCGAGAAAGCTCATAAAGGACGGCGCAATAGGAAGACCGCTTGTATTTAGAACAGTGTTCGGCCACCCCGGTCCTGAGTGCTGGACGGGCAACCCCAACAGCTGGTTTATATCAAAAGAGAGAGCGTTCTTTGGTGTACTTGGCGACCTTGGCATACATAAAATAGACCTAATGCATTATTTACTAGATGATGTGGCGGTGTCTGTAAGCGCAAATACATCTACGCTGGATAAGCGCAACCCAAAGGGAGAGCTTGTAGATGTAGAGGATAACGCAAGCTGCCTTATAGAAATGAGCTCAGGCGTGCAGGGTATAGTGCAGGTAAGCTGGACATTTAACGCAGGAGAGGAAAACTCCACCCGCATATACGGCACTGAAGGCGTAATGCGCCTGTATGATGACCCTAAGTACTCTCTAATAATAGAAGAAAAGGGCGGAGCGGTAATAAAAATGCAGCTTGACAGCCTTACATCAAACGAGGAGCAAAACACAGGCGGCAGAACTAGCACAGGCATAATAGATGAATTTGTAAGCGCTATCACAGAGGATAGACCCTCAAGGGCAGACGGAAAACAGGCGCTAAAGGCTATGAGGGTGGTGTTTGCAGCTATAGAATCTGTTGAAACGGGGAGAAGGATTAATATATAATAACTTTGCTACATATGTAGAATTATAAAAAGCGCTAAACACTTGAATGTGAAGCCCTTTTTTGAGTTTTACCGTATATAGAGCGTTGCAGTTGCTTGCCAGTTGCAGGGTCAACACCTAGGGTATATCTACCTTCCCATGTGCCATTAGGGCGTTGGCGTATGGAACCCATGCCTTGTGGATTGCGGGTTTTTTTCTTTTTAGGGGCTTGGTTAGTCATTGTTTTTTCCTTAGATTAAAAAAACAGGGCGTAGGTATTAGCTACTCCCCACAGACGTTACCATAAGGCTGTTTTTTCTGATAGTGTTCTTGTGCTAAGTTTTGAGCAGGGGCGGTGTTATCGGCGTTTTTTGTAGTTTCAATGTTTTGTGTTGGTGTTTCGTTTTCAAGTTCTTTTAACTTTTTTTGTATTTGTGTTAATTTACCCAGAATTACAAAAATAAGTGAAGGCAAAACAGCAGTAGTTAATATTGCCATTGCACCTGTTATAGTTGCAGCACTACCAGACGAACGACCGATGATAGCAAAGAATAAGTAAGCAGCAGCCAAAATGTACCAAAACATTATATGTACCTCCTAATAATTATTAATTGTGATTAGTTAAAAACAGATAGCATAGTAAATTTATATCCGTTGTTTTTTTCAAAAGAATATTCATATGCACCGTATATATAGCTTTGTTTTGCGGTGTTGAACGAAGTGTTTGTAATTTCATCAAAAGCAATGTTTTTAAGTATAGTATCTAATATGGCAGGGTTATCGTAATATTCCGGCAACATAGCCATAATGCTTGAGCGCAAGCAGGATATAAATGTGTATTTGTTTTCCGAATATTCTTTTTCAGATACCTTTATTTCAATTTCTTTTATGTAGCTGTTACCTTTATCGCCATATATAGAGTACCTAAAATCAGAGCCTAAAAGTCCCTTTTCATAGCTCACGCCATACAGAAAGCCGCCATTTTCCAAGCCGCCAAAATCATATAGAGTTTTGTGTATATCGTGATGTTCTGCAGGTAAGTAGTTTTTAAAGCTATTTAAGTAAACATCATATGTGGGGATTATAAGATAGTCATTAGTTGAGATGTTCATTTCAGCACATATAGGCGGAACAATCATCATACAAACAATAAGCAATAGTATTAGTGTTCTTTGTTTTTTAATCATGATATCTCCTTTCGTTTTGTTGCATTTAATCTGCCATAAAAGCAGGGTGTAAGTATATGCCTTTAGTATCGCAGACATTTATAATATCTGCAAGCGCATTTTCGGGTATATCGGTTTGTTCGGATAGCTCCCATAATGAATTACAGCCTGTATTGAAGGCGTTTTTTATGTTGGGAATTAAAGATTGATAGGCGTAAAAACGGGCTTGTCGTTCAGCTTTACGGTTGATTACAGATGATTGATTGTAAATAGTACCGACAGTTTTGTCATGGTGAGCGATTTCTTCAAGCAAAACGATTGTTTGAGTGGCGATAGTACGGTGCTTGTTAATCAGTATCATGTATTGGTTAGGGGCAAAGCGAATATACAGACCGCCTAATGCATCGTGTTTTTTTAGTATAGTACGGTCAACAAGTATACCCTTCTCATAGGCTATTTGTTCTAGTATTTCATAATCGGTCATTTGTCATTTAATAAAGGGAGCAAAGAGCGTGTTTGAGTGCGGATAGCTTCTTTGTGTTCGTATATATCATTTACGCAGTCAAGATATATTCGGGGTTTACCTTCAATTACCATGGATTTTTTCTTGCGTTCAAGGTACAAAAGGCAGATGGTAAACGAGCGTTTTTCAACAAACACACGCAGGTAATATTTGGTATCTACATATTTAACAAGGTCAACATCAACAATATCATGTACAAGGGATTTTATTATGGTATAGGCTTCTAGTTCTTCAATGGTAGTAATGATGGGGTTGCTGTTTTCAGGGGCAACAGTGGGCGTGGGTGTTGGTTCGGGTGTTTTGGGGGTGGATTTAGCATCGTTGTAAGGTGTTCTATTTAAGGCTTCCTGAAAGCGTTCATTCATAAGGTCATGTATGTATTGAGTGTAGACATTTTTATATAGGTCAACAAATTTTTCATATGCTTTGCGGGTATATTTGGGTTCGTAGAAGCTTTTAACGATAGGACGCAGAAATTCATAATCAGGTTCAATAGCCTGTTGTTTAAGGTATTCAAGCATCTTATTAGCATAGGACAATTGACTTGCTTTTTCATAAATTGTGTCAATATCGAAAACTTCTTTTTGTAGTTTCATTATATCCGGTATGTGCTGTTTTTTTATTTTGAGCAGGTTAATTTCTAAAAAGGGTTTTAAGTCCATAACATTTAAGGTATCAAAATCGGCAAAAAAGCGGTAAATGATACCATCAGTTAATACGCATATTTTAACGCCTGTTTGTGCGGCATAGTACTTGTATAACTGGTTTATGTGGTTATCAAGTTTTGTGCCGTATGTTTTAGCTTCAATAAGCAGTACAGGACAACTATCTTTTAATATGGCGTAATCTATTTTTTCATCATTTATGCCAAGTTCAGATGTAAATTCTGCCTGTAATTCATGTGGATTAAAAATATCATAGCCCAGAAAATGTAAGAAAGGCAGTACAAGCGATGTTTTTGTTATCTCTTCATTAGTAACAGCGGGTAGTTTATCTTTCAAGCCGCTTGTAAATTCATTCAGATTATCGGTGAAAACTTTTATATCAGTAGTCATTATAATTTCCTTATTTGTTCATTTTCTTTTGGTATAGGTCAAAAGCTTCTTGGATAATTTCTCTTACCCTTTCTTCGCTTACAGGTTTGTTTGGGTCATCAAGGTGAGCGGCGTATTCGGTGGTTTCGGGGTAGGTGTAGGCAGGTTCATCATCAACAACAGGCAACAAGTTTGTATCAACATTAATTGTTATATCTTCCTTGCCGAGTAGCATGTCAATACTTACCCCGTAGGCTTCGGATATTTTATATAGGCTATATAGGGTTGGCATACTTGAGCCTGTTTCATACCTGCTTAACATGCCTTTTGTGATATCCATCTTTTCGGCAGCTTGTTCTTGGGTTAATCGTAGATGTTTTCTAATCAATAGCAAATTGTTAGAAACTGTTGTTACAAGTTCTTGTTCAGTCATGATATTTCCCTCCTACTACTAAATGATACCATATTGGCGACAAAAAACAAGTTCCGTTTTGGATAAAAAGGAGGGGGAGGAAAAGATATCAGAGAATAACAGAAGAAAGGCAAAGACAATGTAAACAATCTAACGAGTCAAAATATATGAAGTAGATAATGAAATTTTTACTATTTACACACACGGATTATGCTCTGCTTTTACATGCCGTATAAAATCATACCCCATAATACTTAGAAATAATATTTAGGAAAAACTTAGCCGGAAGTATCTTTTGCAGTACAACAGAAAGCCTTTGAGATGGCATAGCAATAATATACCTAAAAGGCGGGTTTTTTCTTTCTATAAGCCTTGCAACTTTTTTTGCAAGTACAGCGGGGTCGCTTCCGCTTGCTTCATCGTGGTTTATTTTATCTACCACCCTTTTATATGAATTTTTATAGCATTCGGGTAGGTTTTGTTCAGTGAGCCTGTATACCGCTTTGCCTCCTCTGTGGTCGCCCGCTTCTATAAGTGTTACATGTATGTTGTGGGGAGATAGCTCCATATAAAGCGCTTCTGAAAAACCCTCTATTGCGTGCTTGGCTGCGCTATATGCGCCCTGATAAGGGCTTGCGAATAAACCGTTTATGCTTGAAAAGTTTATTATATGCCCCGTACTTTTCTTTCGCATATAGGGGAGTGCGCGCTTTGTCATTCTGTGCATGCCTAGGAAATTAACGTCCATTACTTTGAAAACATCGCTTGTAGCTATACATTCCCCGGGCGACAGGTGCAGCACACCTGCGGCGTTAAGAAGCGCATAAGGCTTTCCGTATATTTTAAGCGCACCGCTCACAAAATCATCACAGCTTTTTTCATCGCTTACATCTAAATATATTGTACTAAAGCCCGCTTCGTGCTTTTCTGCACTAAAACTCCTAGCCCCGCCTACAACCTTATAGCCGCGGCTGTGCAGCTCCTTTGCGCAGTAGTAGCCAAGCCCGCTAGAAGCCCCTGTAATCCATATTACTTTGTTTTCCATAAGCGCTCCTCCTTAAACTGCGTATTCACGAGCCATAATACCATAAAGCTATGTAAAGTAAAAAGCTATTGACAAACTGAACGGTGTTCAATATACTTATATTGAACAATGTTCCAAAAAGAGGGAGAGAGTATATGGATAAAGCTATTAAAAACAGTACGGATATAAAAGAAGAAATAATAAAAGCCACAATAGCGTTGATAGAGAACTCTGAAGGCTTGGTGGAAAATATTACTATAAGGGATATATCCAAAAAAGCGGGGGTAGCGGTAGGGCTAATAAACTATCATTTTGGCTCAAAGAAAAAGCTTATAGAGATATGCGTGCAGAGGATAATAAGCCATGTCATGAGTACTTTAGGTGATGAAAACCAAAAAAATATTAAGCAAAACAAAATTAAGCAAAGTATGGCGGCTTTTGTAACAAGCGTATATTGTTTTTTAGTTGACAATCCCGAAATTTCAAAGATATCTATGCTTGGGGATATGACAAAGCCCAGTGTAGACAGCAATTCATCTGTAAGCTACAGGGCTATATATAATGCGCTTTTCTATGAGGATAATCAAAATGTACGCAAAATAAAGGCGTTTTTGCTACTATCAGGCATTCAATCTGCCTTTTTGAACCGTGAAATAATGCATGAACTTATGGGCTTTAGTATGGATAATGAGGAGGATTATTATAAGTTTTTTAGCATTGTTACTGAAATACTCGGTATGGCATAGCTTTAACAATATTTAATGCAAGCAGTAAGAAGGGTAAATTAAAAACAACTGAAAGTGAGAGGTAATATGAAAAGGGTATTAATCATTATATTAGTGCTTATAGCTTTGTATTTTGTGGTGCAGGGCGTACGCTGTACAAATGGGGTTAATAATGCTAGGGAAAAGCTTAAAACATACGATGTGAATACTGCCAATCTATCTTATGGCGAAATACACTATATAGACGAGGGAGAGGGCGAAACCATACTTGCTGTGCACGGCATATTTGGCGGGTACGACCAAGCTTATGATGGTTTCAAAAATAGGGTGTCCAAAAATAGGCTTATTGCGCCATCTCGCTTTGGTTACTTCGGCTCATCTGTAAAAGGAGAGGGAACTCCCAAAGCGCAAGCAGAGGCATTTAAAGAGCTGCTTGACTACCTTAATATAGACAAGGTATTCATACTTGGCACATCAGCAGGGGGAACGCCCGCAATCCGCTTTGCGCTTGATTACCCTGAAAAGGTAAAAGGCTTAATACTATTCTGTTCCGCAATGCCTGTAAGTGAAAAGCCAGAAAGTTTTATAGAATATCAAGCGCCGCCGGAGCTCCTTCTTTCAGACTACGCTATGTATCTTATAAGCCCATTAATGCCAGCGGTTATGGGTATGCCTGCTTCAACGGTGGAAACCATATTGCCTGTGAGCGATAGAAAAGAGGGGGTAATACTTGACGGCAAATTTATAAACCCCGATATGGAGAGGAATTTTGAGGATTACTCTATTGAAAGTTTAGAGATGCCTGTACTTATACTACACTCTGAAAATGATAGTGTCGCAAGTTATGATAAGGTGGAGAAAGCTAAACACCGCTTTCCAGAGCTTACGCTTGTAACTTTCCCCGATGGCGGGCATATGATGTTAGGACATGGCAAAGAAATAGATACTGCGCTTGATGATTTTATACATGCGCATAGATAATTGACAAATAATTTTTTAAATCGCCAGATTAATGTAAAAAACGTGTTTTACACAACAAAAAAAGCGCAATAAAGTATGCCGGCGCCGTTTTAATGCTGTATAAACTAATAAAAACGCCTAAAAACACGCAAAACAGTTATTGACATATGCCAAAAACCTGCTATAATAGGGTTGATGGCATATGTCATAAACTGTGAAGGAGGTGAAAATATGCCAAGGATGGACGGAACAGGCCCTATGGGCGCGGGAACTATGACAGGCAGAGGCCTAGGCAGCTGTAACAGCGCAAATGTAGCGGAAGCCAGAACCACTCCTACAAGAGGATACGGCATGGGCTACATGAGAGGCTGCGGAAGAGGCTTCGCAAGGGGCGCCGGCAGAGGCATGGGTCTAGGCAGAGGCAGAGGCATGGGCATGAGATTTGCCTCAGGCAATAGAACTTCTCAAGCCAACCCCGAAAGTAGAAAAGATATGCTGCAAAGACAGAAAAACATCTTGCAGGAGCAGCTCAGCATGGTAAACGAACGATTGGAGAATCTATAATGTTTGTTGATACTAATCTCAGCCTAAATTAGCTTTATCTTGCGCAGCTTTAAACTAAGATAAGTATGAGAATGCCGGAGGACGCTCCGGTTATTCTCAAAGAATTGGAGGTGGGGTCTATGGCAAGACCCAGAAAACGCAGAAGAGTATGCTCTCTGCCTGACAACAACAGGTTCGGTCCCTTAGGTTCGCCGCTTGGCACGGAACTCATCAACATGACAGTAGATGAGTATGAAACCATAAGGCTTATAGACCTTGAGGGTTTCAACCAGGAGGAATGCGCAAAACAGATGAATATCGCCAGAAGCACAGTGCAGGGTATATATGTAGAAGCAAGGAAAAAGCTTGCGGAAGCCCTTGTAAATGGAAAGGTGCTGCATATAGAAGGCGGCGATTACAGGCTTTGCGATGGGCTGGGCGAAGGCTGCGGCAGAGGCTGCAATAGGCGAAGGCGAGGCGTATGGGGAAACCAAGGTAGAGGTCAACAACAAGAACCTTAGTTCATATATAAAACTATTTTGAAAGGAGAAAAATATGAAAATAGCAATACCTACTGTAGAAAAAACATTAAACTCAAACGTAAGCCCGTCCTTTGGACGCGCTGAATACTTTCTGATATACGATACTGAAACAAAGGAAAGTCTTTTTGTGGAAAATACCGCAAAGTTAAGCCGTGGCGGGGCGGGCATAAAGGCAGCGCAGATTGTAATAGACAACAAGGCGGAAGCTTTGCTCACCCCTCGTTTGGGCGAAAACGCAGCTGAGGTGATGAAATCTTCGGATATGAAAATATATAAATCCGTGGACGGCACAGCTGAAGAAAACATAGAGGCTTTCACAGGCGGCAAGCTATCGCTGCTTGGTGAAATACACGAGGGCTTTCACGGCCGTGGGCTTAAATAACATGAAGATTGCCGTGCTAAGCGGCAAGGGCGGTACAGGGAAAACGCTTGTATCGGTCAATCTGGCGGCGGCAGCTGAAAGAGCCGCCTATGTTGACTGCGACATAGAAGAGCCTAACGGCAATCTGTTCTTTAAGGCTGAAAACATTTTAGAAAACGATGTAAATGTAAAAATTCCCGAAGTTGATAAGAGTTTTTGTAATGGCTGCAGAAAATGCGTGGATTTTTGCAAGTTTAACGCCCTTGCCTATATAAAGGAACTTATAGTATTTGAGGAGGTATGCCATTCCTGCGGTGGCTGTATGCTTGTATGTCCGGAGAACGCTATAACAGAAAAGGATGAACCCGTAGGTAAAATTCAAAAGGGGATATCGGGTGGCGTTTCCGTATATACGGGCATAATGAATATAGGCGAGGCTTCCGGCGTGCCTATAATAAAAAAGCTGCTTTCTTTTGAAAAATCCGAAGGAAATGAGCTTACCATTATAGACTCTCCCCCCGGCAGCGCCTGCAATGTAATGGAAAGCATACAGGATGTGGATTACTGTATACTTGTTGCGGAGCCTACGCTATTTGGTGTGCACAATTTAAGCATGGTGCATGAGCTTGTTAAAATATTTAATAAGCCCTTTGGCGCTGTGCTTAATAAATGCCTAGATGGCGAGAATCCCGCGGAAAAATACTGCAAGGATAACAATATCAAAATACTTGCGAAAATACCCTATGATACAGAGCTTGGAAAGCTAAATTCCGAGGGAGAGATTATTGTAAGAAATGGCGAAAAGTATAGGGATATGTTTTCTACATTGCTTAACAAGGTTATAGAGGAGGTGCAAAATGCGGCAACTGTTAATACTTAGCGGCAAGGGCGGCACTGGTAAAACCACTGTTGCAAGCGCATTCATAAGGTTGGCGGATGCTAAAGCGTATGCGGATTGCGATGTAGATGCCCCAAATCTGCACCTTATAAGCGATTGGAAAGAGGAACCTGAAAGGGCGGATTATTTTGGTCTTCCAAAGGCGCATATAGATAACGAAAAATGCATAAGCTGCGATATATGCAGACAGTACTGCCGTTTTGACGCCATATCAAATATTGATGATAAATACAGTGTAGACCCCTTCTCTTGTGAGGGCTGCAGCGTATGCGAATATGTATGTCCTGAGGGCGCTATAAGCATGTTGCCATCTGTAGATGGGGAGCTTATGCTGTATCAGAGCGATGAAAGAGTTTTCTCAACCGCGCAGCTTAAAATGGGCAGCGGTACATCGGGTCTGCTTGTAACAGAGGTAAAAAAGCGCATGAAGGAAAAGGCGCCTAATACGGATATGGCAATAATAGACGGTTCTCCAGGCATAGGCTGTCCTGTTATAGCGTCGCTAAGCGGTGTAGATATGGTACTTATAGTTGCGGAGCCTTCCATATCCGGCATAAGCGATATGGAGCGCATTATAAGCACTGCTAAAGGCTTTGAAGTACTTATAGCGGTATGTATAAACAAATACGATACCAACCTTGAAAAAACCAAGGAGATAGAGGAATATTGCAAAGAAAAGGGGCTGCCTTTTGTTGGCAAAATACCCTTTGATTTAGACGCCGTTAAGGCTGTAAACAGCGGAAAAACCATTGCAGATATTGACTGCGCTTCAGGTGAAGCGGTAAAATATATTTATGATAGCACTATGGATTTACTACTGAATGGAAAATAAAGGAGCTAAAAATGAGCGAGGGTTGCGATAATAACTGTAGCAGTTGTTCTGAAAACTGTTCGAACAGGAAAGAAAAAAAGACGGATTTTACTGCGAAACTGCATGAGAGAAGCAGCGTAAAAAAGGTAATAGGCATAATAAGCGGAAAGGGCGGCGTTGGAAAATCGCTCGTAACGTCCATGCTTGCTGTAAGCATGAACAAAATGGGCTACCACAGCGCTATACTGGATGCTGATATTACAGGTCCATCTATACCAAAGGCATTCGGCATAAATACCAAGGCAATGGGCGATAAGCATGGGCTATATCCAGTAAAAACAGATACGGGTATATCCGTTATGTCGCTTAACCTGCTGCTGGATAACGTTACAGACCCTGTAGTATGGAGAGGGCCTGTAATAGCAGGCGCAGTAAAACAGTTCTGGACGGATGTAATCTGGGAAGATGTTGACTATATGTTCATAGACATGCCGCCCGGCACCGGAGATGTTCCGCTTACAGTGTTTCAATCTATAGCGGTTGATGGGATAATAGTTGTTACATCTCCGCAGGAGCTGGTATCTATGATAGTATCTAAGGCTGTTAAAATGGCGGAGATGATGAATATACCAATAATAGGTATTGTTGAAAATATGTCATACTTCAGGTGCCCTGATAACGGCAAGGACTATAAAATATTCGGCGAAAGCCATATAGAGGAAATCGCTGAAAAGCACAACTTGAAAGTGCTTGCCAAACTGCCTATAGACCCTAGGATATCTAAGGCCTGCGACAGCGGAACAATAGAAAGCCTTGAAGGCGACCCTTTGCACGAAGTAGCTAAAATAATAGAAGAAATGGAGTAATATATATGTTTAAAATTGCAGTTGCAAGCGATAATAATAAAGTGTCCGAGCATTTTGGGCACTGCGTTGAATTTATTATTTTTGACGCGGAAGATGGTAAAATAACTAAGGTAGAAAATGTACCCAACCCCGGGCATAAGCCGGGTTTCCTGCCAAATTTCCTTGCGGATATGGGAGTAAATGTAATAATATCCGGTGGCATGGGGCAGGGCGCTGTTACAATTTTCAATGAAAGGAATATAGAGGTAATAGTAGGCGCAAGCGGGGATTCCAGTGCCGCAGCCGAAAAGTACCTTAAAGGCGAGCTTGAGTATACAGGCTCAGTATGCCATGAGCATAACCATTAATAATTGTTTGGGTGATTTTAATAAAGCTTATTTGTATATAGATACAGTAATCTAAGTTTATGAAAAATCGAAAATAATAAAGGTAAAACCGCTTGAGCTAAGCGGTTTTATGTATGCGTTATATACTATGTCAAGTTATTTTTCAGGCGGCTTACTATATAGTATATTAGCTGCCTTTAAAGCGGGTTCAAGCGCCATATATACAAGCGGTGCCACCAGTATTGCGAAAATGGCATTTACAAGAGAAGCGCCTAACATGGTTAGAAGCGTTGGACCTATAGTATTTGCGGGTACGGGGGTTATAAAGCGTAACTGTATGAAGCTTTTAAATAGGTAAAGAAATATGTAAGTTATGGAGCCTGCAAAAGCGGATATGTATATAAGCCTTTTTTGGGGTTTTTCTGTTCTATGTATTATGGAACCGCATATCATAGCCATTGCTGCCTTGTTAATAAATGTAATCCACCATTCTGCAGCGTACGCAGGAAAGCTTAAATCAAAAAGCGCAGAGCCTAGCCCGGCTGCTATGCCGCCGTTTACAGGTCCAAGCAGCATACCCGCAAGCAGGCATACCGCATTTGCGACATGTATTCTGGATTGTCCTATGGGAAAGCTTATGTAGTTTGAAGCGAATACCAGCGCGCTGAGCAGCGCAGTAAACACAAGTGAATATAGTGCCTTATTCTTGTTCTGCACATTAATCACCCCCCTTGTGCATATTTTACCATAATAATAATTAATAACAAGACGTAGTATTTTTTGGTACAAAAAAAGCACAACTGTGAAGTGTTAATACACCACCTAGAAACCACTTTTTGAAAAATAGTTGACAAATTAAAAACAATTCATTATAATTTTGTCATATTAAGGGCGCATAAATGGGATAATTCACCACTTACGCGCCATTAGGAGGAATGGTCGTGCAACGCAGAATGCTGGAGGCGGGTCCACTACTTAAAAGAGATGGTACCCTCGTTGAGAAAGGCTATTCACAGGGGCTTATAAAAAGGCTCAATTCCGGCTTCATAACAGAAAAGCCAAAGCGCCTCAGGGGCTGGGAATGTTACCATCTGCTGTCTGACATGTGCAGGTTTAATATATCTGTATCGCAGGGCAGGGGCAGGGTATATTTAATGCTATCCCTGTTTGATATGGCTAGCGATAAAGTATACTCTTGCCTTAAAAGCGAAAATGCGGATAGTGATAAGCTTGGCGATGAGCTTGGCGGCGGGATGGTGCATATGATGGGTAAGCGTTACGAAATCACCATAAGAAACAAGGGCGAAAGTACCCATATATACGGCCATGTGTACGACTTTTTTGAAAAAACTCCTATGTTGTTTGACTTTATTTTACGGTTAAATCCTCTTTCTTCCATAGCTTACTGCGATAGTTTGCCAAAGAGGGAGAGCCTTTTTTACTATACGCTTAAAAGCTGCTGCTTAACTACTGATGGTAGAGTAATATTTGGCGACAGGGAATATCTATTCCCGCCGTCTGCCGCGGTATCCTGCGCGGATTCAACAAGAGGGGCGTTTCAAGGTAGATGGACAAGGCGAATAATAGGCGCAGGCGGTATAGTTGAAGGCGCGCCGTTTGGGTTAAACCTTGTAGAAGGGCTAAGCAACGCTACAACGGAAAACGCGTTCTTCTATGCAGGGCATATGAACAAGCTCGAAAATATAAGCATACAGGTGGCTACTGTAAACGGGAAGAAAGATTTAAAGCGCCCCTTAACTGTGATAGACGGCGCAGGCAGGCTTAAGCTGCTTTTTACCCCAAAGCTAAAAGGGGAGTTTAGAATAGGCGGAAGCCTTAAAGGCGCTAAGGAAAGCTATGTAGCCGGAAACCTTCAAGGCACAGCTCTGCTTGATAATGGCAGGCTGCTAAATATCGCTAATATTCCCGCATTTTATCACGCTACAGATGCTTCATTTTAGGTATAAGTCTTTATAACAGAAGATTATACTATCCTTTTTTTATACCCAGTGTAATATATTTAGTGCTGTCAGGGTCGTATTCAAAAGTGCTCATGTTATTTTCAGTAAACACATAGTCATCTAATAGCTGGAGCGTGGCTTTTCGAGCTTTCTTTGAAGGCAAGCCGTATTTTTTTCTTTTTATTTTAAGTATGCTGTTGCACATGTAAAAATCAAACCTATTGTACTTATTGAGTGCAAGTTCGGTTACGCCGTCATCTTCATATAGTGAAAATTCGCTTGTATCGTCCTTATCCGGCGGCAGTAGATATATAGTAAGGTTATCCCACAGTGCATTTTTAAGCTGACTTACATTTTCCCATGTGGGGATAATAGCGCCTGAGCGCACCATATAATGCGCCTTGCCGTCCATAGGAACGTTTTTTTGTATAGTTTGCCCGCCGGCATATAACTTATTATCCCTTGGGTCATACCATTTTTCGCCCTTAGGTAAGTAAACCGTGGTTTCATGAGCGTTTGCGCTTGTTACAGGCAGTTTTAATATAAAGGGGCCAAACATGTAGTTTATATCGTCATCGCGTATATTGCTGTCTTTTCTGAACTCATGCGCAAGCAGGCTCTCTACAGGTTCGCCTGTAAGCGATGCCCTTATAGCGCAGGAATATATGTAGGGCATAAAGCGGTAATGCTCTTTTATAAGGGAACGTATTATGGGGAGAGCGTCTTTATAGGTCCAAGGCTCGGTAGGCTCACCCTCGCTGTTCCAAGAGTGTATTACAAAGCGCATTTGGAATACCGCCGTTTCGCTGCTGCGTATTAGCAGTTCTTCACCCGGCATGTCCCCGAAAAAGCCGCCTATATCATGCCCGTGAAAAGGCATAGAGCATAGGCTTAGCGACAGCCCCATGTATTGGTTGTAATGCAGGGATTTATAATCGCTGCAATTATCGCCCGTCCAAGTTCTGGCGTAGCGCTGAAGACCGGCATTACCGCTGCGGGAGTATACGTATGGGCGCTTATCGGGGGCGATTGTTTTAAGCCCCTCGTAGCTTGCCTTGCTCATCATTACGGGGTATACAGAGCGGGTGTAATATGCGGGAAGCTCGCTATCTTCAAGTTCAATCTCGTTATTGTCATTCCAAATGCCTTCGCAGCCATGGTCAAAATAGTATTTTTTTAGGGATTCTTTCCACCACTGAGCAGCATCAGGGTTTGAAAAATCCATAAAAGAAGCCGCACCGCCCCAAAAATATTCAACATACGGTTTGCCGGTTGTGTCCTTAATATAATAGCCTTTATCGGCGATTTCATCATACCAAGGGTGGCTTAAAAGTATACCGGGCTTTATATTCATTATAAGGTGATAACCTCTTTGTTTAAGTCCCGTTAAAAAGCTGTGATAGTCCGGGAACTTGTCTTTATTCCATAGAAAGGCATATCTTTTGCCATCGGCAGCCTTAAGGTATCCCGAAGAAAAATACATGCCCTCGCAAGGGATATCCTCTTTTTCGGTGCGCTCAAAGAAGTTGAGTACCCTTTGTTGCGCATCGTCTGCCTCTAAGTAGTTCATAGATGAACCTAAGAAACCAAAGCTGTATAGCGGGGGAAGTGCGGGCAATCCTGTAATATATGCGTAGTTCGCCACTATATCCTTGAGCTTTTTGCCTATTATTATAAAATAGTCAAAAGGACCTTCATCGCCTGAAACGCTGTAATAGTAGGGGCTTTCCCTGCCAAAATCCACAGCAGTAATACAGGGCTGCGGGAAGAACATGCCCAAATATCTATTATGTTCCTTTATATGCCTTATAAAAAAGGGTATGGATTTATAAAGAGGGTCGGAATTTTCTGCATCATAGCCTAGGGCATCGCGGTTAAACATCTGGTAGCGTTTGCCACGTCTGTTGGGCACGCCCGCCTTATCGCCAAGGCCGTAGAAAGCATCGTCTTTTTCCAACCTGAAGTTATATTTAGCGGATAGGCTGTCCCCTTTTTTAATTACCCGAAGCGGGGAAGACGGCACAACTAAATCCTTGCTGCCTATTATTCCGCCGTGCAGCAGTTTGTTTTTTTCATAAACCGATATAAGCCCGCTCTCTTTTTCTATACATATGCGCCTGTTTGAAGGGAGCTTAATTTCAAAATGTTCATCTTTTTCTTTTATGTCTGCAGGGAAATCATCTTGTTTTGATGCTATCATAAAATCCGAAGCTTTTTTTACTTCATCTTTTATATTTATACCGTCAAAGCGCCAGCTGAAGCGGTATATATCATCATTCCAGCGGGATATTATAATTTTTCCGCCTTTGCCTGAGAAAATAATATCTTTATCCGTTTGCTTGTAACCAGAGATATTCTTAACAGTTAATTTCATATTATTCTTTCACGTCCCCCTTAGCAGTGCAAGCCATGAAGTGTATTTATGTGTAACCAATCTACAATCCACAAGAAATGTGGAAACTTTCACACTTAACATGTTATCATATTGGGCGAGTAAATGGTATTGTTTAGCGCGGATAAAACATTGCAAAAAGAACTGTTTGACATATTGCGCCCAAAAAAGCATAATTTATATAGCAAACGGAAAAATTTGTTTTGTTGTAGGAGAAATATGATAGGTACAAACAGAAACATAAATGAAGAGAGAGATTTAACGCGCTGGAATATGCGCCGCAAGGATGTTGAGGCATTCTATTATGAGCATTGCTATATTTCAAAAACTCCGGTACATTATCATATAGATTTTTACGAGATTTATTTGTTTTTAGAGGGAGATGTTACTTACCATGTGCATTCTGAAAACTATAAGCTTTCATATGGCGACATGCTTCTAATTTCTCCCGGTACTATACATTGGCCGGAAATACATTCTGCGCAGGATAATTACAAGCGGATGTTTTTATGGATTAATCCCGTATATCTTGAAAAAATCAGTTCAGGCAAGACTAACTTGGCTGATTGCTTTAGCGAAAGCCAGACAAAAATCAGCTTATCCGGTCCGGAAGTGTTAAGGCATAAAGAACTGCTTATATCACTTTCTCGCCTTGATGATGATAGCTATGGGCATGATTTGTTAAGAAAAGCATATCTCACTGAAATAATGGTAAATATAAATTTAGCAGGGAAAAAGACTATTGGGCTTAAAAGCGAAAACACCAGGCTTAAAAGCATAGTTAATTATATAGACGAAAACATATCCGATAGGACACTCTGTTTAGAGGGGATTGCAGATGAGTTTTTCCTTAGTAAAAGTACATTGTCTAGAACTTTTTCTAAAGGCATGGGCATAAATCTGCACCAATATATAACAAAAAGAAGGCTAAATCTGGCGAGAGAAAAATTACTCGAAGGTATAACTCCGTCAAAGGTGATAGAGCTAATAGGCTATGGCGACTATTCGGCGTTTTATAGAGCCTTTGTTAAGGAATTTGGAGTTATACCAAGCAAAATAAGGGATATCTGATGCAGTGGCAAAAAGTGACACCGATAATGGTATTATTGCAGACAGTATTCGCTTGAACGATACGAAGTGACAGAAGTGTCACTTTGTGGTACGATAATGTCACTTTGGAAAGAGGTGATAAGACAATGAATCTTGGAAAAGAAACTGAAACCCTTGAATTTAAAAAATCAACGAGCGAGATAAAAACTGCTATGATTTCCATTGCGTCTATATTAAATAAGCACGGTATCGGTACACTGTATTTCGGGGTCAAACCCAACGGCGATGTTGTTGGACAGAATGTGTCGGAATCGTCTTTAAGAGATGTTTCAAGAGCGGTTTATGAGAGCATTAAGCCACAGATATATCCTGCAATTGATGAAATTTTGATAAATGGAAAACAATTGATAAAGGTTGAATTCAGCAGTGATAGCAAGCCATACTCCGCAGCGGGCAGATACTACTTGCGAACCGCAGATGAAGACAGAGAAGTAAGTCCCGAAGAATTAAAAACTTTTTTTGAAGCAAATAAATACCGCACAAAATGGGAAAACGGCAAATCCGACACTTTATCAAAACAAGTCGATAAACTTGCGGTAAAGTCGTTTTGGCAAAAGGCTATAAGTGCCGGGAGATTACCCGAAGGCAGGTATACAACGCCGATTATCTTAAAAAAGTTCGGTCTTGTTAAAGATGAGTATTTGACAAACGCCGGTGAAGTTCTCTTTGGCAATACAAGGCCCGTTTCTCTAAAAGTCGGTATTTTTGCATCGGATGAAAAATTGACAATTCTTGATATGAAATTATACGAGGACAATATTTATAATCTGTTGAAGACGGCTGAAGATTATATATTTAAGAATATACGATGGAAAGTTGAAATTATTGAATCGGAGAGGAACGAGATTCCTGAAATTCCAACTGCAGTGATAAGGGAAGTTTTGGCAAACAGCTTTGCTCACGCAATGTATGGAAGCAGAACAAATCATGAGATATGTATTTATCCGGGTATGATAACCATATATAGCCCCGGAGATTATGCCAGCAGATATAAACCGGAAGAATATATAAAAGGCAATGTGGAGTCTGAAATAAGAAATGCTACAATCTCGAAAATTCTGTACTTGAGCAAATATATAGAGCAGTTCGGCAGCGGTTTTAAGAGAATAGATAGCCTATGTAAAGATTCCGGAATTAAGTATTCTTACGAAAACAAAGATAATGGGTTCAAATTTATATTATACCGACCACAGGTTCAAAGTGACATTTTGGATGTCACTTTGGATGTCACTTTGAACGGAACAGAGAAAGCGGTATATGCTATTTTAAAACAAAAACCAGCTTCTTCAAGAGAAGAAATAGCCGATAAGATTTCTAAAACCGTAAGGACGGTTCAAAGAGCACTCAATTCTCTTGTAGAGAAGGGTTATATCAGGCGTGTTGGTTCTAAACAGAATCCAGTATGGGAAATATTGAAATAAGGTTAAAAATAAAAATTAGAAATTGTGCAATCAAGAAGGTATATAAAAGCAGTATTCGGAGGTAGCAGGAGAATATGAAATATAATATAGATAAAGAATTGAAT
>DUQK01000050.1 GCA_012837835.1 Christensenellaceae bacterium
GAAGTTGAAGTACATCCTAACACCGTGCTTGATGCCAATGCTTACACAGCTGACGACAGCGGAGTAGTGCTTCTGCCCGAGCGTACAGTATTTACAATCGACAATATGGACAACTACGATTTCTAATTTCAAAACACCAATGGGCAGAGGGATATTTCCTCTGCCCACTTTTAAAGATTAAAGGAGGAAAAAATGGCAGATTTAGACGGAAAAAAGGTAGCGAAAGATTACGCAGTGGATATTCCATTTGCAAATCAAGGAAGTTTTCATGTAAAGGGCGCAAACGATCTTGACTGGGGTATGAAAAAACATCTCTCAAATATTTTCAACCCTGATAGCGGAAATACTGTAATGTTCGCATTTGATCACGGCTATTTTATGGGGTCAACTGCTGGCTTGGAGCGTTTAGATCTGCTCATTCCAATACTTTTACCCTATGTAGACGTGCTTATGGCTACACGCGGGGCGCTACGCAGCAGCGTTGCTCCCAGCTGTGGCAAGGGCATTGCTCTTAGAGTTTCTTCCGGCTCTTCCATGTTAAATGAGGATTTGAGCCATGAACTGGTTGCCGTTGATATTGAAGATGCTATACGTATGAACGCAGACTGCATGGCAGTACAAACCTTTATAGGCGCTGATGGTCAGCTTTCAAGTATAGGCAATTTATCAAATGTAATAAACGCCGGCTTTAGGTACAGCATACCTACTCTTGGCGTTGTTGCAGTAGGAAAACAGATGGAACGTACCGACCGCTTCTTTAAGCTTGCAACACGTATAGTCGCTGAAATGGGAGCTCAGATAATTAAAACTTACTATTGCGATAACTTTGAAGAAGTAGTTGCCGCATGTCCCGTGCCGATTGTAGTTGCAGGAGGCAAAAAGCTGCCCGAAAATGAAGCTCTTACACTTGCGTACCGTTCTATGCAGGGCGGAGCGCGCGGTCTTGATATGGGGCGTAATATTTTCCAAAGCAATCATCCTGCCGAAATGGCTCAATGTATCGGTAAAATAGTACACAACGGCTATACTGATAAAGAGGCTTATGAGCTTCTCTTAGATCTTATTAATTAATTCATTGTAACTGATTGTAATATATTAGCATAGTACAATTAGAAAGGGACTGTCGTTTTATACAACAGCCCCTTTTTCGTTCATTATTTGTATTTATTCCATATAATTTAATGGAATATAATCATTTATCCACGATACTGGAATCACTTCCGCGTGTGTGGGAAAGACGTATAAATTTTATTCTTTAGAACTGATGCTACCTAATCTAACAAATCACATCCAAAATCAAAATGCTTCTACTTATTTAGAAAACCAATAACATTACTAACTATTTTGTCAATATCCGCATCAGTCAAATACGGATGCATAGGCAAAGATAAGACTCTATTCACTAAGTCCGAGGTTACAGGCATCAAAGAATCTGAAATGTTCATGTTCTTGTACGCTGTTTGTTGATGTAATCCTCTTGGATAATATACCATGGAAGGAATACCTTCTGACTGTAAGTGAGTCTTTAGCCCATCACGCTGCTTTTCGTCCTTCAATTTTATTGTATATTGCGCCCAGCTAGAATAATAACCCTCAGGAATATAGGGCGTTTCAACAATATCCCTTAGTTTGACAGTATACTTTTCTGCTACGGTATTTACAGCCTCAAGCTCATAATCAATAAACGCTTTAAGCTTGACTTGAAGTATTGCAGCTTGGAGAGTATCTAGCCTTGAATTCATACCTATCGCACGGTTATCATACTTATCTTCGGGAGATCTCCCCTGTGCTTTTAGAGAGGTAAGAATAGTCGCAATTTCATCATCATCAGTAAAAATTGCACCTCCATCCCCATAACAACCTAAAGGTTTTGCAGGGAAAAAAGATGTTGTAGATATATCACCAAAGGAGCACACACGCTTTCCATTTATATCTCCAC
>DUQK01000051.1 GCA_012837835.1 Christensenellaceae bacterium
CCTAGGGGGAAGCAGCTGATGGCTTAACAATATTTACAAGATTGGTTACACAAAACTATTGACACTACCAGGTGCTTATGCCAAACTTTACTCTTAATGACGATGTATTTACTAAAGCCGCGGAGCTTTTCGGAACCCCCCTATACCTTTACGATGAAAAAGGTATAAGGGATAATATTAAAAGGCTTAAAGACGCCTTTTCTTGGAACAAGAATTACAGGCAATATTACGCCGTTAAGGCGCTGCCAAACCCCGAGATATTAAAAATTATGCTGCAAGAGGGCTGTGGGCTTGATGTATCCAGCGAAACGGAGCTGCTGCTTGCAGACATGGTAGGCGCAAAAGGCAAGGATATATTTTTCTCCGCAAACGCTATGCCTATGCATGAACTTAAAATGGCAAGGGAAAGGCAGGCGCATATTAACCTTGATGATATTAGCGATATAGACACCCTACTTTCTTTCGGAAAGCCGCCTGAAATGCTTTGCCTAAGGTATAACCCCGGCGGAAGCTTTTCTAGTGAGAACGATATTATGGGTTCCCCCGGGCAGTCTAAATACGGCTTTACAAGAAAGCAGCTAACTGACGGACTTATTAAGCTTAAAGCTGCAGGCGTTAAGGGTTTCGGGTTACATGCGCTGCTCGTATCAAACTCTAAACTGCCGGATTACTACCCACGCCTTGCAAAGCTGCTTATAGAAACGGGTATAGAGCTTGAAAAAGAAACGGGTGTAATATTCAGCTATATTAACCTATCCGGCGGCATAGGCATAGCCTATAAACCAGAGGATAAGCCTTCGGATATATACGGGCTTGCAGATGAAGTAAAAAAAGTCTTCAGCAAATATGGAAAGCTTGATATGCCTTTATATACAGAGCTTGGGCGGTATATTACCGGTCCTTACGGCTTTTTAATTGCAAGGGTTATACACGAAAAGGATATATACAAGCGCTACATAGGGCTTGATGCCTGTGCAGCAAACCTTATGCGGCCTGCGATGTACGGGGCGTATCACCATATACATGTTGCGTATAAAAGAGATATGCCTCACAGTACCATGTATGATGTAACAGGCTGCCTATGCGAAAATAACGATAAATTTGCCATAGATAGAATGCTGCCAAAAATAGATATGGGCGATTTAGTTATAATACACGATGCCGGCGCGCATTCCTTCTCCATGGGTTATCAATACAACGGCAGGCTTCGCAGCGCTGAGGTACTATACACGATAGATGGGGAATATAAATTAATCCGCAGAAAGGAAACCTCGGAAGATTATTTCGCCACTCTGTATTTTTAAAGCTTTTCGTGGTATCATAAAGAAAAACGAGGGGGACATTATGGACTATACCGAGCTTTTCTATAAACTGGGAGCGATACAGAAAGGGCATTTCATAAGGAGCAGCGGCAGGCATACCGATACATATGTGCAGTGCGCTAGGCTTTTTGAAAGACCGTCTACCGGTACCCTAGTAGCCAAGGGCATAGCGGAAAAATTTATAGGCGAACCTATAGACATAGTTATGAGCGCCGCAATAGGCGGACTTTTAATAGGCTACGAAGTTGCAAGGGAGCTTGACAAGCCTTTTGTATACTGCGAAAGGCAGGACGGCGCAATGGTAATAAAGCGCGGCTTTAACATACCCGAAAATGCTAATGTGCTGTTAATAGAAGACGAAATTACCACAGGCACATCTATAAGAGAGATGATGGAAATACTAAGGGCTATAGGCGCCTGCTGTATAGCTGTAGCCTGTATAGTAGATAAGTCGGACGGTAAACTTAACTTCGGTGTGCCAAAGTTTTCACTAGCTAAAGTAGAAGTGCAGAATTGGCGTTCGAGTGATTGTCCTTTGTGTAAGGAGTAGTTTGATGTTTTCAAAATAGTGTGTTAGGAGAAAATTATGAAGATTAAAAAAAGGTTTGCATTGCTTATATTTCTTTGTTTTTTGATGACAGTTGTATTGTCATACACATATAGTGAAGATGGAATAATACTTGGTGAATATATTGTTTATCAACGAGATTTTTCGAATAACAAAAATTTTTTAATTGAAACACGAGTCCATAGAGGAAATGCACCGGAACTCTTTCTCTTAAACATGAAAGAAAATGTTTCTCAGTCCATCTGTGCTCCTGAAATGGCTATTATTTACACGCCGAAGGTAAACGATAGAGGGGATTTTTCATATGTTAAATATATAAATTCTAATGCCTTTGGTTGTGAATTGTTTTTTAACAACAGGAAGATAGCTGAAGGTAATAAAATTGAGATTCTTGATATTTCAGATGAATATTTATTTTATTATTCTTATAAAAACAACTTGGGCGGAAATCCTTGTTGTTTATATCAGTTCGAAATTGATAATGAAACAACTAAAATAATAAAAGAATTTAATAAGGAACGTATTGTTAGAGGTGTTTTTGATATAGTTAGCGAATGTTTGCTATTAAACTATTGGGATGAAACAATTATGAACAATATAGTTGTAAAATACGAGATAAAAGATGGCAAAATAACCAATGCTGAAAAATATGGAAACAAAAATGAGATGGCAATACTTTGGCAAGATAATTCTCAGTATTATGTAGAGTTGATAAAATTTAAAAACGATAATAGTAAATATCTTTATAATGCCTACTTTTTTTATTATTTGTATCAATCGGGAGAACCTTTTTCTATTACCAACAATTATGGGGGAAGGATTTCATGGAATGAATCATATAGATTACTTGGATTAATAGAATTATATGAAAAAACTTCCAATATGATGGTGTTACAAGATATAGAAAAGACAATAAATGGCATTCTTTCTGTTACAAACAAAAACCTTAAAGTAAACTTATCGAAAGAGCAATGTTTGAATTTATGGTCAACAAAAAAATATTCAATTTCAAAAGAAACGGAACTTAATCTGTTAGTGGATGATGCAATGATACTTTGGCCTCTTGTAAAAGCTGTAAATAGTGGTATGGGGGAGGAGGTTTCTGCCAAGATAATACAGACTGCTGAGGAGTTATTTTGCGTTTTTGAGAAAGATTATTTTGGAGGAAACTATTTTTTTGAGAAAGGAATAGACTTTTCTGTTGATGGGATATGCTTACCATGGAATCAACAAAATGCAATGGGATTGATGCTTATTGAATTGTATAAGAATACTGGCAATGAAAAATATTATAGAATATGTAGAGAAATGATTACAAGCTTTAAAAATGAATGGATAGTGAAGGATAATTATATCGCTTGGCATTATTGGCCAATAATGTTTTATGAAGGCTGGAGTATAATTGATGAAATAAGTTTGAATACTCCTAGCAAGAATAAGACGGAGGATCTATTACTGGAAGATGTTAGTCATGCAGGGCTAAATCTCGAATTTATTTTAAGCTATCATGATACTTTTAAAGATAATATAATTTCATGTGAAGATATCAACAAAATTAGCAATAACATAAATAAATGGTGTTTTAAAGATGGGTTTGCCAGATTTATTTCAGGTGATATTGAGTATAGTCCTAAGGGTTACAATTATCATATTCCACATCATTGGGCTAAATTAAAAAATGATCATTTAGATGCTTATTTTACATCTTTACATGACCATGTGAACCCAGATTTCGACAATATGAGTTTATTGATCGCTTATGCTGTGAAATATGATCCAGATATTGAAGTGGGTTTTGAATATAAACAAATAACTAGTAGCGAGTTTGTTTCAATGAAAGTAAAAGATAGAGAACAATACATTGAATATTTCATAAACAAACGAGACGCTATATAGCCTGTACTATACAAAAACTTTACACAAAACATCAGAAAAAAACTTAAATATTTGTTATCATATATGTGGCGGTGTATCCGCTTGTTAATACTAAGTTGCCTTTAACCCAGTGTTTTCTTGTGCGTCTTTTCCACTTTTGCTTTGCGAAGTTACCATAGGATCCACTAGCCTGCTTCACAAAGCTTCACCAAACCGAAAAAACCGCTACAATAAAATCGCTGTTCTAAAAGCAACATAGTATAAATGGAGGTATTTATGAAAAAAAGATTATCGGTATTGCTATTGGCTTTAATTATGGTGATGTCATTAAGCATAGCCCAAGCGTGAAGAACTTGGAATACGCTTATATAGTATCTGAAAAGAACTATTTAACAATAGGCAAGGAAAACACATGGCATATAGAGATGAGTGGTAACCCCAGCGATTATAAATACGATTGGAAACTGTACATAAGAAAAGATTTAGACGACGACCAGTTTGAATATGTAACAGGCGAAAAAAAGGAAGGCGAACCTACATTTGCCGCTACTGTAGATACTGAGGCGCATTATGTACTTCATGTAGACATAATGAGCAAGGATTTTTATTCTACAACGCTTAAAAGCGAAATGTACCTTGCCACAAATGAGGCTGATGTAAATAGTCCCGAAACCGTTCCCGGCAAAGTAAAACAGATAGTTGATGAGTGCAGGGCGCTTAATTTAAGCAGCGATTATGACAACGCCTTATGGCTGCACGACTGGCTTATTTTTAATGCAGACTATGACGAAAGCAAAACCATACACGAAGCCGCGGGCGTGTTGCTAAAAGGCAAGGGTGTGTGCGAGAGCTATGCGCTTGCGTATCAGCTGCTGCTTGGTGAAATAGGCATACCAAGCATTTACGCTACCGGCTACGCAGGGGGAGATTTGCACGCATGGAATTTAATAAATCTTAATGATAGCTGGGTATATGTTGACTGCACTTGGGATGACCCTATTGGCGGCGGCAATGAAGGCTACGGTTACTTTGGGCTAAGCGATAAGCTTTTATCGCGCGACCATATGTGGAACGCTGATAATTCTAAACTTCCGAAGGCTACAACAGATGAATACAACTACCTTATGCGAAACGGCGCAAAAATATTTTATACCGAAGAAGAAATGAATACCGTGTTATCTACGGCTCTTGAGCAAAAGGAAACGCCCATAAATTACCTTTACATGGGGGAAAAAACGGCATTCGGTACATATGAAATTACATCATGGCTCAAAAAGAACTACTCTAAGCATATGGTGGAAACATACTCTGTAAGCGGAAGCCGTTTCAGCGGCAAAATAGAAATAAGCTATAAGGACGGCGAGGGCTATGCGTTTTTTACAAATGATGATGAGATGGATAGCGCGCTTAAAACCGCCCTTACCAATAAGGAAAACCCTGTAAAAGTAATGTATAGGGGAGAAGACCAGTACTATACTATAGAATATCCTCTTAAAAAATGGCTGCAAAACAACTATTATAAATACCTTGTAAATGAATATAGCTACAGCTATACATCAAATTCTGCAGAAATAACAGTAACATATGGCGATTTTGACGATTACAGCGTGTTCACTACCGTTGATGAGCTAAATGCCATACTAGACGCCGCTAAAACAGAAAAGAAAACCGATTTAAAGCTTTATTACACAGGTGATGACCCCTATTTTATGATAAACTCTAAAATAAGCTCATATATGCTTGCTAATTCAAAGGAAATAGTGCAGTATTATGGCAGCGTATCCGGCTTTTATGCGGAAATAACAGTGGAGTATAAGTAGTAAACCATGGACGATATAATTAAACCCGTATCAGAATTTTTTAAGCAGGCAAGCGTTGATACTGTGCTCAACCTTGCCGGCACATTGTTGCTTTATATAGTAGGCTGGAAAATTATTACAAAGCTTATGGGCGTACTAGAAAAAAGGCTATTAAAAAGCAATATGGATAAGGGAGTGGTGTCCTTTTTATCAAGCCTAATATCCATATCGCTAAAGGTGCTGCTGATAGTATCCGTGCTTATTAAACTTGGCGTACCAAGCGCTTCATTTGTAACGCTTATGGGTTCTGCAGGTATTGCCATAGGTCTAGCGATGCAGGGCAGCCTTGCAAACCTTGCCGGCGGGCTTATGATACTAATATACAAGCCCTTTAAGGTGGGTCATTTTATAGAGTGCAATGGCGTTGCCCCGGGAGTGGTAAGGGAAATAGGCATATTCTATACTAAGCTTATTACGCCCGATAATAGAACAGTTGTTATACCAAACAGCACTCTTAGCAATGGTAATGTCATTAATATGAATGAAAACCCAATCCGCCGCGTAGATATTCCCCTTAGCTTTTATTCAAATGTAGATGTTGAAAAAGTTAAGCAAATTATGACGGATACCGCCCTATCCCACCCCGACACGCTAGAGGAACCAGCAATTGAAGCAAGGCTTACTGCTATAGAGCAGGGAGTATTTACATTTACCCTGCGTGTCTTTACCCCTCAAGATAAATGGTGGAACGCCCGCCACGACTTAAATGAAGCGCTGGTAGAAGCATTCAGTAAAGAAGATATGGCTTTCGCACCTCCTCATGTAATGGTTGAGAGGGTGGAGGCTTAAAGTATGCGTTTAATAATCGCTTTCCGTTTTCATATAATATACAGCGGCGTTTAATGCCATACACTGAATTTGTGTAAATGCAGATTACCTTATGCATACAAAAGAAAATTGTAGTAAACTTGAGATCATAAATTGTTATTTCACGTAAATTATTTCACATAATCCATAGCATACCCTATTGTTGTGTTTGTGCTTACCATACCTAAATTAGTAAGCACAAAAGCAACATGGTATAATACTAATCTCAGCCTAAATCAGCTTTATCTTGCGCGCCTTTTCCGATTTATCTTTGCTTTGTTAAATCAAAAAAACTCGCTGCAATTTAAGTGTTGCTTTAAACTGAGATAAGTATAAAATCCTTGCATCTAAATATTCTACTCAAAATCGCCTCGTGAACTTAAAGTCACAAAGCTTATCACCATACCCTAAAGTATATTTTCTTTCAAATTTCAGTTTTTCCATATCTCCAAACATCAACCAGTCGCCATCGCAAAACATTGTGCATAATTCAGGGCAATTGTAAAAATCACATAAATCTTTATACAAGCACCTTGTTATGTCAAATATCAATGCATTTTTATCGTTTCTTTTTATCTTAGAAACCCAAGTATCTGCCCTCAGTCCGCTTGAAAAGGCTTTTCTAAACAATGCGTAACCTAAGTCGGATTTACCCAAGAACTTTATAAACTTTGAGGCATTCTTTACCTTTTCATAGAAATAAGCCTTTGTATGCGCCAATGCGTCTTCGGCGCTAATATGTTTTTTTAAAGAAAGATAAAAAGCAATTCTTACCAATATTCTTTTCTTAGCTAACTTGAATTGTGTAGGCGAAAGTTTGAACTTTTGCTCATTACACATTTCATCCAGTATTACAGAGCAGCTTTTTATAATCTCATCTGCAGAATACGCCTCTAATGTTCGATTTAGAAACTTTTTCATATCATTATTCATCATAATTCTCCTTAATAATTATTTCACCGATACACATTCAGAAAAGTTGTTGTGCTTTTTATATTTAATGGTTTTTGTAATTTGCGTTCATTTTTTCTCTGTATTCGGTAGGTTTCATTCCTGTATGCTGTCTGAACATATCGGACAGACTACTTATATATTTGTAGCCGACCATTTCGGCGATTTGAGATACCGAAAGCGCTGTATCTCTAAGGAGATGTTCAGCATGTGTAATACGGCGTGTAACAATATATTGTTGAATACTCATATGATATACATCCTTGAATATGTATTTCAGCTTAGCTTTACTCATACATGCAATTTGTGCAAGAAAATCAATCCTAATATCCGTAGAGTAATGGTCGTTAATATAATTAGCCACGGATATGACGGCATCCAAATCATCATGGGGTATTGAGAATTTACGTATAATATTTTCTCTATTCCGGCTTTTTGCTTTTTCAAGAATTATGGAAAGCGCTTCATTTACTTTGCTTTCATAAAACAGTTTTGCAGATATACCGTTTCCCATATAGTTTTTAATTTGATTGAAAATTGTTACAAGTTCAGGAAAATCGGTACAACCGTCTATCTGCAGGAATGCTTCTGAAGGATTTTCATAAAGGTCAGGGTATTGTTTACTTAAGTATTTCTTGTAATATTCAGGCATAAAGGTAATGCTAACGCTATTGATAGGAATTTTTTTGTGAAGTATCATACGATATTCACTTTTTTTTCCTACATACGCCTGAATTGCTCCGGATGTCAAACGACGATACGGCGTTAGTATTTCACCGGAAACGGAGTAGAAATAACCGACACAGATATATTCTGGTTGTTCAAAAGCGCAACAGGTATCCTTATAGTGAACCTGATTCATAATGGTAATAGTCACATATGGATTACAGTGATATACCCAGCAGTGTCCTTTACCAAGTTCGGGATTCATTTTATAAAATTCGCCGTTCGGATTAAAACTGGATACGGGTTCACATGGAATAACGCCCCTGTCCGCAAAAATATCGTTGTACATTTTTTCTAATTGCCTGCTCATAAAATTATATTTTCTCCATTCGGTAAACAGTTTGTGCTAATAGCTAATTATTGCCATATTTCATTGACACTAAAGATGTTAATAAGTAAAATAAAAATCAAGTTAGATATAACTAACTTGATTATATGTTAAGTAAAATAAGTTGTCAAGATTTTTACATGAAAGGAGGCAAAAATGAAAATCGAAGAACATCTTTCCGCTATGCAATAAAGATGCTCTTGCAGAAAATACAAAGATATACCCATTGACTTTAAGTATGTAAAACAGCTTGAAGATAGCATTGCTTTGTACAATAGAGAATTCGGACTTAATATGAAATTAGCTATTAGAAATGGAGAGGAACTTTTTAACGGATTTCGAAAAAGCTATGCTATAAAAAATATAAATTAAAGAAAGGATAAATTACTATGATTAAAAAAACAAGCATTTATGAACAACTTACAACCTTACCTTATCTATCAGCATATCAACAATTGATACAGGGTGCCATCGAATTAGAGGTTTTTTCTGAATTGGAGGAGCCGATAACTGTAAAAGAACTATCTGAAAAAATGAACTGGGATGAAGGCAACACCTTCCACCTTTTGAAAGGATTGTATAGCCTTGGTTATCTTAAACGAAATGGAGATACCTTTTGCAATATGCCGGAAACCCAAAAATATCTGGTTAAAGGAAAGCCTGCCTATATGGGAAGTGTGCTGGCTTTTTTCTGCAATAATCAAGGAATGAACCTTGGAAACGTGGCGCAGCAAGTGAAGGAAGGACCTAAACCGCAGGAACAGACACAGCAGTCTATGGATTTTGCAGCTTATGGTGAAGCGATGCGTAGAGCTCAATCAGGGATACGTCAATATGAACTGTTAGAAATTCTCCGATCCCTTCCCGAGTATAAATCTATTCATAAAATATTAGATCTCGGCTGCGGTGCAGGCTGTCTTGGGATTGCGGTCATACAGGATGTAGGTAACCGCAAGGGCGTTCTTTTTGATAGACCTGATATGCAGCAGCTTATTGAAGAAACTGTAAAACTTTCCAATATGCAAGATAGCGTTTCTGTTAAAACCGGGGACTTTTTAGAAGATGATATTGGAAGCGGTTATGACCTAATCCTCTGCTCCTCCATTATGTTATTTGCTATTACAGGCGGTGCAAATTTCTTTGCAAAGTTGAAAAAGGCATTAAATCCCGGCGGAGTAGTTGTGTGCTTGAATGAAGGAATTGAACCAGATTATTCTGGTCCTTGGGATATGATTTTAGGCTATATGGCTTTTAATTTACAGGGAATGCCGATAGGTGTAATAAAAGGTCAGGTTGCTGATGCAGCAAAAGCCGGCGGGTTCCATTCTGTAGAAAATCGTAGTGTGCTTCTTAGTACCGGAATGCATGATATCAATATTTTGAGAAATGAATAACAGATTGAATTTTTAATTTTTCTGAGGTTTTTTAAGAATCAAGAGCAAGCCGCCGTTTTTATTTTATAGATAAAGATGCGGATAGTCTAATTTTAACGCTTAATGCTAAGCCTCGCTTCGTTTGATAGTTTTTTATATTTTTCTCTTACACATTTTTGTATATAGAATTTAAATTACTATTTCACTGCCTGCTGATATATAATCAATACTATCGCCCATATTAAATTTAAGCCTTTCATATGGCTTTATGCCTGTACAGTGGCATGTATAGAATTTTGCTTTTGTATTTATGAGATATTTAGCGATATTATCTATTGTATCAAAATCCTCATTTCCAAAAGAGCGGCTGGAAAGATGAAATCCCCCTATAACATAGCTCGGCATATATCCTTTAAGGGCATTAAAATGCTCAATTATATTTATTATGCCATTATGGGCGCAGCCTGTTATTAGTAGAGTTTTTCCGCCTTCATCAATGGCGATGTTCTGTTCATGTGCAAAGCAATCGTTTATTATTTCCCCATTGCGCTCCATAAACAAGCCTTTATTAGATTTTGGTTTAGGTTCTTTAAGGCTTATATTTGAGAACAAGAAAACCTCTTTGTTGATAGAATAATAATCCGAAGTAAATATAATTTGACTGTTATTTTTCAAATCCGCATCCAAGCCTATATACTCCATTTCTCCTGCTTGGCGCAATGAATAATGCTTTTGAAAGGCTTCTTTGTGGATATATACTTTCGCCTTTTTGTTTTCCTGTAAAAATAGCTTTAATCCTCCGCCATGGTCGTAATGTCCGTGTGAAATAACAAGAAAATCAACATCGGCAATATTTACATCCATTTTTTTGGCGTTTTCAAGGAACAAATCACTGGCGCCTACATCAAACAATATTTTATGCTTATTTGTTTCTATATATAAGCTTAGCCCATGCTCATTGCCAAAGTTTTGCGTTAATGATGTGTTTTCCACTAAAGTTTTAATAAGCATAAATTTAGCCATCTCCTTTGATATACTATATATTATTATAGAGCACATATCGTTTTGCGGCAATTTTTAGGTACGGAAAAATATAGCTTACAACCCTAGCGCAATATTAAATACAAACAGATTAAAGGGCGTTTACAAATAATGCGCTACTCCATATTAGCAGGTATGGTTTTTATGCCGAATATGAAATATATAATATGGAACAGCCAAACAATACTTAGCACTATACGCCCTATGGGTACTGCGTCCATCATAATAAAACCTATGCTCATAAGTATGGTAATGGTTATCATTAGGCGTATTTTGGCTTTTTTTGTCATCCCTCTGCCGGCTACATAATCCTCTAAGTTGTCCTTGTATAGTTTGGTATTTATAAACCAGTTATATATTTTTTCATTGCTCCTTGCAAAGCAAAACGCCGCCAACAGCAAAAAGGGGAAGGCGGGCATCATAGGCACAACAGCGCCTATTGCACCAAGCGCAAGCCCTATTGCGCCGATTACTATGTACACCATCTTTTTTACTGTCATTTTCTACTCTCCTTTAAAATTTTGTGTTTAATCGTTGCTGTAACATGCTTAAGCGCCAATATAGGGTGATGGAAAAGCATACGCGGCGCCGCATAGCGCATAACCTTGCGTATTTTTTCCCGCATTTCAGGTTTGTAGCAGTGTACGGGGCAGTTTGAGCAGAAGCTTTTTACCTCTATAAAAGGGCAGGCGGCTGTGCGTGCGTTTGCGTAGTCTATAAGCTCAGCGCAATCCCTGCACAGGTTTTTTCCGCCATGGTTTTTACTACAATAAAATCTAATCATCCATGTAACCATAGCCTGCTCTTTTTGTACAAGCTGCTGCCTTTCCATCAGCTTATTCTCCCGTGTTCAACGCAATATGTCTTATCTGCAATGCCCATGGTGGATTGCCTGTGGGATACCAGCACTACGGTTTTCCCATCACGGGCTTCCTGCAGGGATTTTAGTATTACAGCTTCATTTAGGCTGTCTAAATTGGCGGTAGGCTCATCAAGCAGTATCATAGGCGCGTCGTGCAGGAAAGCCCTTGCAAGGTCTATACGCTGACGCTCGCCGCCCGAAAGCGTGTCGCCAAGCTCCCCAACCTGAGTGTCATATCCATTTGGAAGGCTCATGATAAAATCGTGAACCGATGCTTTTTTGCAAGCTTCTATAATTTCATCGCTGCTTGCGTCCCACTTTGCAATGCGTAGGTTATCGGCGATAGACGCTCTAAATAGATGCGTTTCCTGCGTTACATAGCTTTGCATATCACGCAGGTTGTCCGTGTTAATTTCATCAATGGGGGCACCGCTTATAAGTATCTCCCCGCTATCCACATTCCAAAAACGCATTAACAGTTTTAATAATGTAGATTTACCGGAGCCGGAGCGCCCTGTAATGCCTATTATTCTGTTATACGGCAGCTTGAGCGATATTTCCTTTAGTATAGGCATTTCATCATAAGCAAAGTTTATATTATTAGCCTCTGCTCCTTTAAATGTTACATTAGCCTTGCCCTTTACATCATTTACTACCGGACTTTCATCAAGGATATCAAGCACACGGTTTCCTGCGGCAAATGTGTTTTGAAGCGTTGTTCCAAGGCTTGAAAGCGCTACCACAGGGCCAAAGGAGCTCATAAGCGCAAGGCTTGCTATAAGTGTGCCTTCAAAATTAACAAGTTTAGCTGAAACAAGCAGCATAACTATGTCAAACAGGAATATAACGGTATTTGTAATAGCAGTGTTATGCCCTGCGGTGCGCTTCATTTTTGCTTCCACCTTGGATAGCCTGTTTGTGCGCTCGCCTATGCCTTCAAGGCGCTCTTTTCCCTTGCCGTACTGCATAATTTCGGATAGCCCTCTAAGGCTTTCAAGCACATATGCCGATAGCTCGCCGGATTGGTTTCTAAAGCGCATACCGATATCTTCGCTGCGTTTGCTTGCAAAAAGCGGAAGCGCCACGCCTACAACCGCATAGGCTATAAACGCTATCAGCCCAAGCGCCCAGTGTATAGCGCCTATAAAGCCTATCATTATCGCTGAAAAAATTATGGCTATTGCAATGGGGGATATGGTGTGCGCGTAGAATACTTCTAAAAGCTCTATATCTGAAGTTATAAGCGCGATTAAATCGCCCTTGTCTTTGGTTTCAAGCTTTGCGGGGGCAAGTTTTCTTAATTTGTCGAACACTATATCCCTAAGCCTTGCAAGCAGTTTAAATGCAATTAAATGGTTTGCGTATTGCTCCCCGTAGCGCAATAATCCGCGCGCAACTGCAAATAGCAAAAGTATAATGGCTATTGTTTTAATGCTTAAAGCTGTTTCTATGCCAAGCGCATTTAGTATTGCGTAGCCCCCTAAAATAGTTATAAAGCTAGCGCATATATGCCCTAATACCCCCATAGCTATGGCAAGCAGCATAATAGCAATTAGTGGGCGAACTAAACCAATAAGCCGCGCCATAACCTTAAAACCGCTGCGCTTCATTATGCTTTCCCCCCTTTATTAAAGGCGGTGAGCGCTTGCTGGGTTTCCCATAGCTTAAAATAATACCCTTTTTGTGAAAGCAAGCACTCATGCGCGCCCTGCTCAACAAGTGCGCCCTCTTTAAGCACATATATATTGTCCGCTGAAACAACATTTGCAAGCCTATGCGCTATAAGTATTACCGTCTTTGTTTTAGAAAGGGAATGTATGGTATCTAGTATTATATTTTCGCTCTCTACATCTATGTTGGATGTCGCTTCATCGAATATATATACGCTGCTGTTATGCAGTAGCGCCCTAGCCAGCGCCAAGCGCTGCCTCTGCCCTCCGGAAAAATTAGCGCCTTGCTCAAGTAGCGGGGTATCAAGCCCCTGTTCGCTTTTTAGAAATTCCGTAAGCGCTACTCTGTTAAGAGCCGACCAAAGCGTTTTATCATCTGCATTTGGCGCCGCCATAAGAAGGTTGTCCCTTACAGTGCCTTTAAATATATAGCTTCTATGCCCTATATAGCTGAAGTTTTGCATAATGCTTTTTTCGCTAAGCGTAGATAAAGGTATGCCGCCTACTGTTAATTTGCCGCTGTAACCCTTAGCTTTTCCCATAATTAAATGCGCCATTGTGGATTTACCCGAGCCGCTCTCACCGACTATAGCTGTAAAGCTACCCTGCGGAATTATTAAACCTATATCTTTAAGCACGGGGCGGTCTTTTTCATATGCAAAGCTAAGGTTTTGGAAGTATATGGTTTTATTATCCGGCACGGGCGTAGAGTGCGTTTCAGGCTCCGGCAGGTTAAGCAGACGGAAAATTTTATCAGATGCCGCTATGCCGTTCATCGCTATGTGGAAGAAACTGCCAAGCAGACGCATAGGCAGAAAGAAATCCGCCGCCAGCAGCAGTATCAAAAGGCTGCCTACAATATCAACCCGCCCTGCCTTAAACTGCCATGCGGCAAGTATCACGCCAAGCGCCGCTCCGCCGTAGGCGATAAGGTCCATAATGCTAATGGAGTTAAGCTGCATAAGAAGCACCTTCATAGTTATGCGCCTAAATCTTTCGGATTGTCTGTTCATCTCCTCATGCTTAAAGCCGTCTGTCTTATAAATTTTAGTGGTGGTAAGCCCTTGCAGGTTTTCTAAAAATGTGTCGCCAAGGTCTGTATACGCTCCCCAGTATTTTGAAAGCAGTTTTTTAGCCCAGCGCTGCACGGCAACTATGGTAACGGGTATAAGCGGCACGCATATAAGCAGTACCGCCGCCGCAGGCAGGTTTACAAAACTTAGCACTGCAAATAAGGTGATGGGAGCCAGCATTGCATAGAAAAACTGCGGCAGATACTGCCCGAAATATGTTTCGAGCTGTTCCACGCCTTCAACAGCAACCTGCACTACTTCGGATGTTTTAACATGCTGTGTGTACGCGCTGCCAAGGCGCAAAAGCTTTGAAAATATCTGCGTGCGCAAACGCTGTTTAACTTCTTTGGAGGATAGATAGCTCATGCGGCTTGCGATTATTGTACATACATAGCGCATAAGCATTGCTATGCCTATAATAATTGCCGCCTTTAGCAATATGTCGCCTTTTATATCGCCGTGGTATAGCAAGGCAAGAAGGCGAGCTATAGTTGCCATAATGGCAATATTAGCTATAAGCGATACCCATTGAGCGGCTATGTTTTTAAATATATAAGCCTTGCTCCTTGGCACCAAAGCTATTAGCTTTTTATCAATCACTCCATACACTCCTTTATAATTAAATGCAGAAATGCCGCGTTGTATTACACTATTGTTAGCGTAAGCTAACCATATGCACTATATATATTGGAGCTTTGAATGTCAAGTTATTGAGTAAAAAAACATATGGGAAATAGTCCCTAATATCAGGTATAGTACACAATAAGTTTTTTAACAGTTTTGTGAAAGAGAACAAAGCAAAAAAAGAAGAATATTTTTTTAAAGCTCTGAGTAATAATAATGATAATTATCGTATATAGTTATTGTAACTTAAATTTGATTATTGATTATGTTTATGCTAGAATTTAGCTGTACTTGAGATAATGTGCAAAAACAGGAGATTATTCATAGTGAACGATAGATTTCAAAACTTTATTGATAATTTAGGCGCTAGTGCAGTGTATCAGATAATTTTTCTGTGTGTTACTGGAGCTATTTCTGCGTTGGGGGTAGGTTTTGGAAAGATCTCAGATTCTTTGATAAAGAATATGCTTATTACTATAACCGTTTTCTCTGTAATTCTTTCTTTTTATATTTGGTATAAAAAATATGGTGAATATAGTTATACTTTGTTGAAACAGGATGTAATTCTCGAGTTTTTTGATGGGATTACTCCACGTTTAACTAAAAATATTAAAGCAAAAGCGAGGAAAAATGGTCTTACATCAATACGAAACTTATCTGTAAGTAAATCAGATAAGGTAACGCATGAACTTCTTTATTGTGATAGAGGTCATCGCATGGAAGTTGTTGAACAAGTAGGTGCTGAAAAGGTTTATAATGTTTGTTATTTGAGTCCTTTAAGAAGAGGAGATATTATCAATTATAGGGTAAGAGCAAACAATCCAGATATGGAAAAGTTTTTGAGTATAAAAATAACTTGTCCAACACGCAAAATGCAATTAGCTGTGTATACTGAAACAGACTTCGAAGAAGCTAAATTAATAGTATACAAAGATTATCCAAATAAGCCAATAAACAAAACAGTCAAAATAGGAAAAAATAATTATGTGGTGTGGAACATAAAAAGACCCACAGTTGGTTTAAGTTATCAAATATCGTGGGAATAATAATATGTATCCAAAACTCAATTGATTATTAAGCAATTTAGCTAATTGGAATTTCTAGTTCTTAAAAGGTCATGGAATTTTAGCTTTAAAAGTTTTTTATGTATTTAGTCGTAGAGTTCGTTATGTCGTCTGATAATTCAAAAAACGCTGATGATAAATCAAACAGAAATTGATATAGGAGAAAAAGCTTACTGCCTTAATAGAAAACCCCTAATCCCTATGCATATGAAGTCAAAATTGATAGCTTGAACATTTTCTGTCCTTTGGTTCTACGCTAAACTGCTTGTACCTGTACTGGGTTTTAGTTTACATTATCAATATATCTTTATTTTTTTCTTTTGTGCAGTGCTGGTATATTAAAAGCAATTTAAATTATTATCTCACTGCCTGCAGATATATAGTCTATACTATCGCCCATATTAAATTTAAGTCTTTTATATGGTTCTATTCCTGTACAATGGCATGTATAGAATTTTGCTTTTGTACCCATAAGATATTCAGCAATATTATCTATGGTATCAAAGTCCTCATTTCCAAATGAGCGGCTGGAAAGATGGAATCCGCCTATTACATAGTCCGGCATATGTCCTTTGAGGACATTAAAATGCTCAATTATATTTATTATGCCATTATGAGCGCAGCCTGTTATTAGTAGAGTTTTTCCATCTTCCTCAATAGCGATGTTTTGTTCATGAGTAAAGCAATCCTCTTTGATTTGTCCATTGTACTCTAAAAGCAATCCCTTATTTGTTTTTGGTGGAGGCTCTTTAAGGCTGACATTTGAGAACAAGCAAACTTCTTTGTTTATAGCATGATAATCTGAAGTGAATATAATTTGGCTATTGTTTTTCAAATCCTCATCCAAGCCGATAAACTCTGTTTCTCCTGCTTGGCGCAATGCATAATGCTTTTGAAAGGCTTCTTGGTGGATATATACCTTTGCTTTGCTGTTTTCCTGTAAAAACAGCTTTAATCCGCCGCCATGGTCGTTATGTCCGTGCGAAATCACAAGAAAATCAACATCGGCAATATTTACATCCATTTTTTCTGCGTTTTCAAGGAATAGCCCGCTGGCGCCCACATCAAATAATATTTTGTGCTTATTTGTTTCTATATATAAGCTTAGACCATGCTCATTGCCAAAGTCCTGTGTTGCTGATGTGTTTTCCACTAAAGTTTTAATAAGCATATATACTAGCCATCTCCTTTTATGTATTATGTCAACTTTAAGTGATTTTGTCTTGACATCACAATTTGTGGTATCAAGTTTAATTAAATAAATAAGGAAAATCCGCTTCGCTTAAAAAGCATTATCTGTCTTTCACATAAGCACAGACAGAATGTCAGCTACTAATCCCTCTGCATATGAAGTCCAAATTTATAGCAGGAATATTTGCTGTCCTTTGGCTCTACGCTGAACTGCTCGTACCTATGCTGGGATTTATGCAGGGAATAGGCGGCTTGAGCCACTTCAAAACCTGTAAGACCTTCAAAATATTCTAGCGGCATATCCCAGTCAAACACTTCGGGGTTGGTTTCGGATAGGTGTACATACAGCTTTTTAACACCATGCGTGCCGTATGCGGCTGCGGTGTTGGGGAAGGCGGCGCTATCCGCTGCGGCGTCAAATGCGTATATAGCGGCATCTGCGCACATGCGGTGCATGCCGTGACCGTACTCGCCCTCTATATCGTGGGTGAATACTGTTTCGGGGCGGTATTTGCGGAACAGCTCCACAATATAGCCCCTAACCTTGTTTTTGCCAAAATAATCATAAGCTGTGTTTAGCCTTTTTGAGTGTTTGTCGGAGAAAGGTCCCATTACGGGGTAATTCCTCATGCCCGCAGCCCAAAGGGCGTTTAAAAGTTCGCTTTTGCGCAGCTTATTTGAAGGCGTAATAACAGCCGCAACTACATCCTGCTTTAATTCTCCTGCGTAGTAGGGTATAACTCCGCCGAAAAAAAGCATTTCATCGTCCGGGTGGGCGAATAGCACCATTATATCGCAGGTGTTGTCGGGCTGCTCCCAAACTTGCACATACCTTGGAGTATTGCCTTGACTTAATACATATACCTCTTTAACGGAGAACCATTTAGCCTTGGCTTCGCTTGGCTCTACCCTTATCTGCGTTGCGCCGTCAAGGGGTATGTACTGGTGCAGATAGCCGTCCGCCGGGTATTCCGCCATGTAAGCGGTGCCGTCTACATATTGGTAAACGCGGAAGCCTTTAGGGTCATCATCAAAGCATATATATATGCCGTAGGCTTTTTCGCTTGTGTATATATTGAAGCCCTCGCTATTAAAGCGGGTGTCATAATCCCTATCTGTAAGGCGGAATACATTTTTCTGGTTATTGTCCGCTTTTATTGTGCAGTAGGGGCTTAAATCCCTCGCATCGCCCTGTTTGGGCGCATAAATAATATCAAGAAAAGGCGCACCTTCCTGAGAAAATGCGGGGGATAGTAGCATAAGTAGCGCCATTAGCGCTACAAAGAGCCTTTTTAGCATAGTGTTTCCTTTCATGCAAATGCGCTTAGCGCAATTAAGTATTGCCCTAAATAATATAGGGTTATGCAAAGATAATCGTTAAATTTAGCTGGGCCGAAAACAAGCCGGTAAGCTATCATGCTGTCTGACACAGCGAAAAATAAAGCCCCTATAAAAGCTAAGGGGTTTACAAAAATAGAAAGCGCAAGCATAAGCAGTATTATGTTCGCATAGCCTACATAGGGGGCTATGTTTTCTTTGGTTTTATCCTTTAGGGATTTTGATACAAAATATGTTACCACTACCATAACAGCGTATATTATTATAGAGTACAGATTTAGAGCGCCTTTTTGCAAAAACGCTACTATATACGCCACATGCCCAAGGGCGAATACCCCCATGCCGGGCACGAAATGTGTTTCAAGCACCATGTCTGCTATGGCGCATATAAAAAGCCCTATTGCTATTGTGTATGCGTATGCGCCGCCGCCTGTAAACGCCGCGAAAAGCGCAAGCAGGGCAGCACAAGCGGTTGCTCCGCCCTTTAGCAGAGTTATATGGTTTTTGGGAAGGCTTTTATCCCTCTCGGCTATTTTATATCTGCTACCTAAAAATGTCATAGCAATCAAGGCTATTATTGCTGCGATAATTTTCATAGCGATAATCCCTCCTATATATTTATACCGTATATAAGCGTTATGGCGTATTTAGTATAAAGCCCCTAGCTTATCTGGCTGTTGTTTGCCAAAAATTCCTCCACCATTTCTAGCGTTGGCATGGCAGCCTGTGCGCCTTCCATAGTGGTTGAAATCGCGCCCACCGCGTTTGCAAAGCGCAGAGCCTTTTCAAGCGGCATATCGTTTATTATTGCGTATGCAAGCCCTGCGTTAAAGCTGTCGCCCGCGGCGGTGGTATCTACCGCGTTTACGCTGAAAGTGGGGGAGTATAGGCTTCTCTCGCTATCTACATATAGGCAGCCGCTTTTGCCAAGCTTTGCTACAACCTTTTTCGCGCCCTTTGAAAGCAGGTATTTTGCCGCGTTTTCCACATCGGATATAGAGCCTATTGGCATACCTGTAAGTAGGCGCAGCTCGCTTTCATTAGGGGTTATCCAGTCTAAACTTGAAAGGAACATATCGTTAAGCGGTACAGCGGGAGCGGGGTCTAGCATTACAATTGTGCCTTGCTTTTCAGCCTGTTTTGCTGCCTGCATACAGCTGTATAGAGGTATTTCAAGCTGCAACATAAGCAGTTTCGGAGCTTCCTGTTTTTCCTGCTGCTCGCTTAAAAAATCCACATCGCAAAGAGCGTTTGCGCCCGGCACAACGGCTATGCGGTTTTCGCCCCTTTTGTTTACTTCAATAAGAGCAACGCCTGTTGGCGCCTCAGTAGTTGTGCCTATGCCGCTTGTATCAACGCCTGCTAAATTGAGCGCCTCTATATAGCGCGCGCCGTTAGAATCTTCCCCCACCATGCCTATAAAGCTTACCGAAGCCCCAAGGCGGGACAGCGCCATGGCTTGGTTGCCGCCCTTGCCACCAAGGTAGGTGTTGAAATCCTCTCCTGTTATCGTTTCGCCCGCTGCGTGGAAGCGGGACAGGCGCACCGTCATATCTACATTGAGGCTGCCTATAACTTGTATATCACTCATTTTTAATTATGTTAAGCGTGAAAGGTGCATCAAGCGTGCCTGCGCCTGATACTACTTCTACCTTACTTAAATCAAGCCAAATTACTGGAGTTATGCCAAGGTCATCACTTTCAACGCCTATAAAGCCTATGGCGCCGTCAACTTTGGTTGAGCGGTTTGCGTGGCTTTTAGAGGACCTTGTGCGCGTCCATAAGGGGCTGTACTTCTTGCTTGAGTACCTGAAAAGCCCGTTATTAAGCGCATAGGGCGTGCCTACAAAGAAGTAATCGCTTTTCTTTTTGAAGCCGAACGCTTTGTTACGTAAATCATCTACAGAGGGAAGGGAAACATAGCCCAGCTCTTCATTAGATACCATTGCGCCTTTATCTTCATCTGTAAAAGCGGCGTCAAAAAACTCGCTGTTTAGGCGGCCATTAAGCTCACTCTTTTCAAAGCCGGGGTAGTTGCGCTGGTCGCCATGTATGCGCGCGGCGAATAGCAGATACTCGCTCATAAGGTAGGCGACATTATCTTCCACCCCCAGCACACGCCAAATTATGGGAGCCACTTCGCCATTTGCCCCTTGGGGATAGCTGCCGAAATACAGGTAGTTGTAACCGAAATTATCATTATAGCCTGCAACTTGTGCCAGCGCGCCGCTAGCCAAAAGCAATGAAACTAATAGTATTGATACAAAACGCCTACGCCAATTGCTTAACATAGTAAACCTCCTTGTTCTTTTTATAAAGTATAACAAATCCGCCCACCTCATGCAAGGTGGGGGTAGGAGTAGGGATGTTGAGTGGGTTTGTAGGTGGTTTTATTATTTTGATATTTTAATTTGTGTTTTGTGTAATTTATTTTATTTAAGTAAAAGCTTACTCGAAAGAGGTCGAATTTACTCGAAAGACTAGAAAGCTAGTTAAAAGCTTCAAAAGCCTTGCGGTATAAGCGTTTAATAAAGATGAAGTATTAATTTACCTGCCGTTTGGTGCGCCTTACTCGAAAGTTGGTTAAAATACTCGAAAGAGTTGAAAGTGACTCGAAAGCTGATCAAAAGTCCTAAAAGCCTTGCAATATAAGCCTTTGTTGAAATCAAGTTGTTAATTTATACGATGTTTGGTATTCCTTACTCGAAAGTTACTAGAAAGCTACTAGAAAGCCAGCTAAAGACAAAGTGTTTTTTAATTACACTAGAGTGTAATATTGGGTAGGATCATTATTATGGTTTCCATGCCATGCAATCAATCCTCTGCTTTCCAAGTTTTTAAGTGATTTCCTTGCTGTTACTATGCTTTTTCCCGTGATGGTCATTGTTTGTCTTGCGGTTATGTTGCCATTCATAAATAAATACTGCATTATTAGTTTTTCATCATCGTTTAGTTCATCAAAAATTTCAGAGGTCAATTTTTTCTTTAGCGAATCAGTAATTCTCACATATCTGTTTAAAACATTGTTTTCAAGTAACAACAGAACCTGATGACCCGGTTCAGAATAAACAGGGTCTTTAAGAAATAGGCTTTGCATTTCTGTATATATACGCTTGACCCCTTCATTCATCTCCTTAACCCAACCAAATTCTGAGAGGACTCTAGCTATTTTGGGGTTTCTTGAATAGCGGGTGTGTCTTATGTTTTCAATGGTAACAATATTTGGTAAAAGTCTAGGGCTGTATATTTCAATTCTATCATCAAACATAATAAACCTAATGTGCTCACCATACATAGAATAGTTACGATGAGTAAGCGCATTTACTATGCCTTCAAACCAAGCAAACTCCGGATATTCCGGCATTCTTTCAAAAACTCCTTCATTGTTTAGGTATTGGAATTCCCGCATTTGTGTGTTGATAAAATTCCTTGCCTCTACAATTATTTTTGGTATTGCACTGTCAAAAGTTTGCTCTTTAATAATGTTAAGTCTTTTTCCGGTTTGAGCAAATATCCCATCATATCTAATAAAACGCAGCCTTGCCTGCGGCAAGTATTTAGTTGGATTTTTTCCAAAGAGTAGAACTCCCGCTGTTGTTAACTTGCCATCTACAATCATGCCCCTAGCCTCAAGTATTTCATGAGTTGGTTTATTGGGTAATCCCATATGTTTTCGGTACAGGTTTACTATGTCTTCATCCACATCGTTTAGAGAAGAGCGTTCTACAATTTCATCTTCAAAATAACGCTGTCCTCTATCATATAGGAGTTGTGTGCGCTGCTCATATGTAAGCTTAACGCTTGCATCTCCTTGGCGAAGATAAACCTCATGGTCGAACGATTTAATAACAGTACGATAAGAGGCTTCAATTTCGAGTACAAGAATAATGTCATTTTCACCATTTATATTGGTTACAGCCACTTCAGAAAAACTAATATTGATAGGTGTTTCTGTAAGATATTTAGCGGCAATAATTTTATAATCCTCAATACTATGGGCACCTTTTATCCGAAAGCCCGTTATACGGCCATCATTTTCTATGCCTATTACCAGTGTGCCTCCATTTGCATTAGCGAAAGCAACAATATGGCGTATAATATCTTTCGGTTCGACTTTGGCGCTTTTACGATCAAAAAACTGATTTTCCTTCGCAGATTGAAAATATTCAATTGTATTGGGTATTAATTCTTGATTCACTATATATCTCTCCCGTTTATAAATCATAAAACACACAAATCATGTTGGAAACGTATTAACTTAACAACCTATACCATGATAAGCGTTTATTATTGTCTTTACTCAAATGTTGCAACTTATTTTTTGTTTTTCTTGCTCGAAACCATTATGTATAATCACCTCTTACGATATCTAATATCATACATCAAACTTACTGTATTGTACCAAAAAGTCCCTAAAAAACACAAATTATAGGCGTAAATTGCGCTTAGACCATTTACATTACCCCTGCCCCGCAATATACATTTCAGCATAATATCCGTTTTTATTTAGCAGTTCCTCATGTGTACCTACTTCTACTATTGTGCCGCTATCCATAACTATAATTCTGTCCGCGTCCTGTATTGTGGAAAGGCGGTGGGCTATTATAAAGCTTGTGGAATTGGCGGCAAGCTCCCTAAGCCCTTGTTGTATTAACAATTCTGTGCGGGTGTCAACAGAAGATGTAGCCTCGTCCAGTATAATTATAGGGGCTTTTTTTATCATTGCTCTGGCTATTGTAAGCAGCTGTATTTCCCCTTGGCTAAGGTTTGAAGCGCCTTCAGTGAGCACTGTATCGTAGCCTTCAGGCAGGCATTCTATAAAAGAATCCGCCCGAGCTAGCCTTGCAGCCTCTTTTATTCTTTCAAAATCCACATTGGATAAATCTTCTTCGGCTTTAATATCTGCTCCGTATGCTATATTATCCCGAATACTGCCCGAAAATAGCCAAGTATCCTGTAGTACCATAGAGTAAGCTTTTCTAAGCTCCTCTGTGCTATAGCTTTTGGAATCTTTACCGTCTATATATATTTTTCCGCCGGATATTTCATAAAAACGCATAAGCAGGTTTACAAGCGTTGTTTTGCCGGCTCCCGTTCTGCCTACTATTGCAACCTGCTCCCCGGGTGCAACTTTTAGGTTTACTTTTTCAAACAGCAGGTTTTCTGTGTAACCGAAGTCTACATTTTTAAATTCTATCTCTCCTATTACAGAATCCGCGTCCATGCTGTTATTGCCGAGTTCCGCAATTTCCTCAGCGTCTAAAAACTCAAAAACCCTCTCCGCAGAAGCCAGCGCGGACATTATTGTGTTAAAAATCCCCAGCACTTGGTTAAACGGCCCCCTTAACATTTGGGTGTATTGCAGGAAAGCCTGAAAGCCGCCGAGGGACAGCGTTCCGTTTATTACATACCTGCCGCCCCATATTGCAAGCAGCACATAGTTAGAATTTAGTATTAAGTCCCCCGCGGGCCTTGTTACAAAGGACACTAAAGACGATTTCCATTCGCTGTCATACAGTTCTTCGTTAAGGGAAGAGAGCTCCGTTTTTAAATCTTCCCCTATATTATAGTGCTTTACAATATCCTCTCCCATGTAAGCTTCTTCTATTTTTCCATTGAAAACCCCCGTCAAGCTTGCGTTTTTCTGAAATATAGGCTTTGCTTTTTTAATTAGGTATTTCACCATATAATAGGATACAGGTATAACCACCATAGATAGGAAGGCGAGTATTGGGTTTATTATTAACATCATTATTACAACGCCCACAAGCAGTACAATAGCGGAGAGTGAGCTTGTAAGCCCGCTCTGCAGTGTGTTTGCAACATTGTCTAAATCATTGCTGAGGAGCGATACCATATCTCCCGCGGATGAGCTGTCAAAATATTTAAGCGTAAGGGCATTTAATTTTACCTGCATTTGATTTCGTAGAGATTTTATTACACTCTGCGATACCCTTACCATTAATATGCTTGAAATATAGTTAGATAAAAAGTTAAATACATACAAAATAACAAGTGTTAAGCCTATTTTGCCTAATACTTCCCAATCTAAGGCGATATTGCTGGTTAAAAGCTGGGTAAATATATTTATTATACGCCCTATATTCCTTGGTATTAATATTTGAATAACGGAAGCGGACAAGGTTAATATAAGCGCAGCCATAAAAAGCCACTTAAATTTGCCTAGGTTTTTTAACAGCCTAAACAGGGTTCCCTTTGCGTCCTTCGTGCTGCCGGATGTAAGCAGACCCGAAACACGCCCCGCGCCGCCAACGCCTCTTGAAACATTAGGCAATCCGTCTTGCTGTTTGTCTTTGTTGTTAATAGGTTCTGTACTCATACAATTTCCCCCTCTTGGGACTTTTGCTGTGAAGCAAGGATTTCTTTATATATCGCGGATTTTTCTGCAAGCTCATCATGGCTGCCCCTGTCTACAATTTCTCCTCTTTCAAGGACTAATATTTCGTCCGCCTCTCTAACGGTTGCAATGCGCTGGGCAACAATAAGCACCCCGCAACTTTTAAGCTTTTCTTTAATTGCGCCGCGGATTTTCTTCTCTGTAGAATAATCCAGCGCGGAAAAGCAATCATCAAAAATATAGAAATTCGATTCCCTTATAAGTCCGCGGGCGATAGAAATTCTCTGCTTTTGTCCGCCCGAAAAATTTACAGCGTTTTGTGCAATGTGGGTATCTAGCCCCTCAGCAGATTCCCTGAAAAAATCCCCCATCTGTACCATATCAAGCACTTGCCAGATTTCTTCATCTGTAGCGTCTTTCTTTCCTGTTTGAATGTTTTCCCTTATGCTGCCCGAAAACAGAAAGCTTGTCTGGGGGATATATGTTATAGCCTTGCTTATCTCTTCCCTTGGAAGGGTTTGAATGTTTCTGCCGTTTATACATATTCGCCCATGATAGGCATCGTAATCCCGCAGCAGTAGCCTTAGAATGGTGGATTTTCCGCTTCCCGTTGAGCCTATAATTGCCTTAGTATCTCCCTTAGCTAAATGAAAATTTAGGTTTCTTAGGGTAGCCCTTCTGGAGCCGGGATAGTAAAAATCTATATCCTTAAAGTTTATTCCGCCATCGCACGGTATTGTGCTATCTTCTTTTATTGTTAATATTTCTTCTGTGGATAAAACCTCTTCAATTCTATCTATAGAAACCTTAGACCTTGGAATAATAGTGATAATAGAGGCGAACTGCTGTATGTTGCTTAGGCTTATAGTGGCGTATTCTATTAAGCCAATAAGCACTCCAAGCTTAATAGTGCCTATTTCCGCCCTGCCGCCGCCTAAAAACAGTATAACTAATATTAATATATTTGTGCAAAGCAGTATTAGAGGGCTTAATAACATCATAGTAGATTCCGATTTTACATTCGCCTCGTAAGCTTCTTGCGTTGCTTTTTCAAATTCCTTTACTTCGTAATCCGCTTTGTTAAACGCCCTTATAACCCTAATTCCTCTAATGTTTTCCCTAAAAAGCTGGTTAATTCTATCTATGGAAAGGCGTATGCGGGCGTACTGGGGGAGCGCCCTTGTTGTAAGGAACAGCCCCAAAAGGAATATCGCGGGTATTATTATAAGTATAATTGAGGCGAGTTTCGCGTCCAGAGAAAACGACACTATAAGCGCGCCTATTACTGTAATTGTTAGGGTAAAAATCTTCCTTAAAGATAGGTCTATGAAATTTGAAACCTGTTTAACATCGTTCACAGTTCTAGTAATCAGTGTGGAGTTGGAGAAACCCGCCCTTGTTTCCTTAGACCAGTCTATGATTTTTTGGAATAAATCCGCCCTTAAATCCCTTGATATACCTGCTGTTACCCTTGTAAGAAAGAATAGAGAAATCAAGAGCGATACTATGTTAAATACAGTTGCTAGCAGCATAAGTAGACCTTTTTCAACAATTGCGCTCATGTCTTTCATCATTATTCCGTTATCTACTATATCTACCATTAAGCGGGGAATCCAAAGCTGCGCAAACACCCATGTGCTTGCAAAGAATAGCTGCCCCACTATGTATTTAGCGTATTTTTTAGCGTATTTTATAAGCATATTATTTCACCTAAATCTAAAGTAATGCTGTAAGTAACAGACCAATAGCATTGTAACAGAAAGCTAAATGAAAGGCGTAAATTGAAGTTACACCCTATGTTTAACCAAATACCCACTATATAACAAACTCAAAAACAGTTTCCCCGTTCTTACCGCTTACTACATTTATATCTATACCATGCCTATTTGCTATTTCTTTGGCTATGGTAAGCCCAAGGCCGAAGCCTTTTTCGGGGGTATCATTGCCCCTATAAAACGAGGTGAATATATGCTCCATATCCTTTGTATCTATAGCTTTGCCCTTATTAATTACCTGTATTTTTATATTATCGCCGTCTGCGTATTCCTTAATTATTACTTTTTCATTGGGGCTTGAATACTTAATAGCGTTGTTTATTACTGTAATAAACATCTGCCTTAGCCTAGTGTAGTCGCAATCTATCATATGGTATGCGTGTTCTGTGTTTATTTGCAGCTCTATGCCTTTTTCTTTCGCTAATACCCTCTGGCTTCGGACTGCGTCTTTAAGTATGGATATAAGGTCTTCCTCGTTAAAATTCATGGGGAAGCTTAGGTTTTTGAGAGAGTTAAGCTCCATAAGGTCTGCGACTAATCTTTCAAGCACACTTATTTCTTTATATAATAAATTGTGGTAGTCCTCTATTTCATTATCATTAATTACGCCTGATACCAAGCCTTCAAGCGAGCTTTTCATTACGGTTACAGGCGTTTTTAATTCGTGGGATATATTCGATATAAAATCATTGCGCATATTGTCAAGGTTTTCGCTCTCTATGCGGCTTTTTTCAAGCCTTAAGGCGAGTTCGTCTATATTTTGCGCGAGTTTGCCTATTTCATCGTCCTGCAATACATTGGTTTTAACGATATAATCTCCGTCTGTCATCTGTTTTACAGCTATGTCTATGCTGTTTATGGGGCTTATAAACCTGCGGGCGAAAAATAGCACAAGCACAAAGGCTATTAGCATACCAACCAGTACGGATATTATAATTATATACAACGCGGAATTTATAAAGCCCTTCGCAAGGGATATGTTCTCATGTATTAATATTGCGCCGTATATGCTGCCGTCTTTGTTTTTAAGCGGAGCCACGGCAGACAGCGTGCCCTCTTCAAATATATTATCAAAGCTTTCAGTTGTAACGGCTTTTCCTTCAAATGCTTCATCTATCGCGCGCTTTTCATGGGGGGATAAATCCTCATACGATATGCGTATATCGGCGGTTGCTCTTTGGAACACCCTATCCGTCTTATATATAAGCCAAATATTGCCGTCTAGCACCTCGTCCATCCAATTAATGTATTTGGGGGATACTCTCATTTCCCTAGCGTTTTTTCCTAAGCCTTTCCTAGCTTGCCCCGCTGCGCCATGTTCCTCGCCTGAGAATATATCCATATTGTTTGATATGCCGTGCGCGATATTTTCCGCTCTTCTTAATAAATCCGCCTTGTAGGAATCCACATAGGCTTTCTGCCCTAAAAAAACCAAAACACCGCCTGTAATCAGCGAATTGCTTACAACTATTAATAAAAAATACAGTATTAACTTTCTTGTTATTTTATTATTCAAGTGGCACTCCCTTCAAACTTATAGCCCACGCCCCTTATTGTTTTTATTGCGGTATCTAAATTGGAATGTTCAGCCAGCTTTGCCCTAAGCCGCTTTATATGGGTATCCACGGTTCTTAAATCGCCGTAATAATCGTAGCCCCATAAGGAATCCAGCAGGTTTTCCCTTGTGAATACCTTGTTTTCGTTTGAGGCGAGCGTCCACAGTATTTCAAACTCTTTCTTGGTAAGCTCTACATTTTGCCCCTCTATTTCGCAGGTGTAGCTGGCTAAATCAAGCTTCATATTGCCAAATGTAAGGCTTGTGTTCTGGTCGGGCTTTTTTTCTATGCGCCTTAATATCGCCCGAATCCTCGCCATAACTTCGGCTACTGAAAAAGGCTTTACTATATAATCATCCGCGCCTAAATCTAGTCCCATTATCTTTTCATAATCTTCGCCCTTGGCGGTTATCATAATAATAGGCACCATGGATTCGCGCCTTATGCTCTTGCACACCTGATAGCCGTCTTTTTTTGGCATCATAATATCAAGGAGAATTAAATCATAGTCATTCTTGTGAAACAGCTCCAGCGCTTCTTCCCCGTTATACGCAACATCTACTTGCAAGTTTTCTTTTGCCGCAAAGCGCTTAAGTATGTCTACTATGTCTTTATTATCATCTGCTATTAGTATCCTGCTCATACACACCTCCATAGCATAAGTTTACACCAAAAAGGCAAGGCTTGAAAGCCTTGCCCTAGAGGTAATTTCGTTTTAGTTGCGGTTTGAGTTTTTGTGTAGTCTGTCCCTGCCGCCGCCGGAGTTGTCGTCATTGCCCCTGCCTGCGCCGCCTCTGCCACCTCTGCCACCTCTGCCTCTGCCGGAGTTGTCATCATTACCCCTGCCTGCGCCTCTGCCAGAGTTGTCGTCATTGCCTCTGCCTGTACCTCTGCCGCCGCCTTTTGCATTGCGCGCTTCGTTGCGGTTGCCTGTTTGGTTATTGTCGCGGTTTTTGTATTTCCTTGTACCGTCTCCATCGCAGTTAAGGTTGTCTACGCCCTCTTCAATGGCTTTTTTGATTGTGTTGTAGTGCTGGTTAGAGCCGTTAAGCAGGTTGTTTAGCACTCTTTCAAGCCTGCTGTCATCTACAGTTTCGAGCAGTTCTTCAAGCATTTCAATGTCTTCTTTTTCAAACGCTAGGGCGAATGCTAGCGCATCTTCTAAAGTGGCGGGGATTTCTATATCCTGCGCTTTTGCGCCATCTGTGGATACATTAAGCCTTGTAAGTGACCTCATAAGCGCTTCTGCGTGCCTTGCTTCAGATTCTGCCAAGTTAGAAAATAGCTGAATTTCGGGGTAAATCTTGCTAAGCTCCGTGTAAAGGTATTTAGCCGTCATCTCCTCTTCTACGAGGGCGATGTAATCGCTCTTCTCTTCCGCCATTGCTGCCGTGCCTTGCCCCATCACCATTGTGATTGCCAGGATTCCTACGATAAATAGTTTAGATAGTTTCTTCATTGTTCGTCACTCCTTTCTTGAGTACGATATGAGTATACCCCAGCTGTTTGTCAACAAAAGGGCAGCAATGTGGCTTTTGTGTGAAGAATTTTATTATTTTTCAAGGTAATAAAAAAGAGAAGCTCATCGATTTGATGTTCTTCTCCGGTCTCCTTTGTCGCATACATGTAGAGGCGTGGACAACTCTGTTAATGAGAGTGTACATCATAAAGCGCATAGATGCAAGGATAAAAAATAGGGCGACAAAGACAAGCATTATCTCCCCGCAAAAATCTACCCGAAGGCGATTTTTTCCTAACAATGTAATTTTATCTATTTTAGTACCAAAAGTCAACTAATTTTTTGAAATAATCAAAAATACTTTTAAGTCTAGAGTTATCTTCATAGTAATGAGAGTTTGCAAACATGTAATTTATAACTGTATTTAAATTTTTGCTTTGGATATCATGCAAGCCTGATGTTATAAGGGTTTTGTGCAAATAAAGCAGACATGTTATTTGATAAATGCGAGGGTTTCTTAGCTTGCTTTGGTAGACATCTTTATTTGTATGTTTAGACAAATCCCTTGTGATATCATAAGAAGGATTATACTTTCTGGTTTTAGTAGACAAATCATTCAAAATGCAGTTGTTATGAGCACAGGCATTACGCAACTTGCTTATGTCTTTCAATATATAAAACTCATTAAGCATAGGTTTGTTACTGTGTTTTTCTGCTACAAATCCGTAGATGTTTACAAAGGTGCCAAAGGGAACAATTTCAATCAATGCCCAAATAGGCATGTCGTCTTTGTGCTTTATATAGATATCTTTACAATAATCGTTTTTTTCTGCTTTACGGAATATATCATTATATCTTTCTTTAGAGCAATAAAATCTGGAAGTAGGTGGTAAAGTCATATGTTCTTGCACAATAGAGTAACCATCTTCATCAGATTGTGTAATAAAGGTCATAAGCTTTGCTTTAGCAAAGTGCTCAACATCAAGGCACATCAAAAGCAAACAATACCTTAAATGCATATCTATTTTAGAGAGGTCCTTAAGATAAGCAAAATCAAGGTTTAAGTAATGTCCCTTTGAGTTTGTCTCAAAGTTTTTCCGGTATGCAGTAAGCTTAAAGTAGTTATTAGTTTGACTAAGTGATTCTATAGCCTCAGCTTTAGAGCGGTACTTAAAAGTAACGCCTCGTGCCTCTAGTAGATCTAACTGTTCTTCTATACTAAGCTTGGGCTTAAGATGTTTTGTCTTATAACATAATCACACCCTCTGAATTTAAATATCAACCAAATGTATTGTACCACAAAGCCCCATATAGTATAAAGCCCTCTTTTTGATTAAAAAACTATATATAGTATTATAGTCAGCAGCATGTATTGCATATCAAAATATCAAAGGCTCTGTATATGCAGAGGTGTTATTGTAGGCAATGCCCTCTGTACAGAATATAAGCTTTATGTTCACAAACACAAAACCCCGGTTACATTGTCGTGACTTAAAAACGCCAGTCTACTCTATGTTTATTCAACTACAATATCGTAACAACATAACAAATCAAAAGCGATGGGAAACCCACCGCTTAAGCAAAACACTTTTGAAAATCACTTTTACGTACAACTAAAAAGCCTAACTATACACAAAACAATTAATCCGCGCCTATACGCACAAGCCTTTATTCAACAAAAAACTCAATCCATATTGACGGAACATCTTCAGTTGTTTCGTAGTAATAATAATTATCGGAAAGAACCAGCTTATTCTCCAGTGATGAACCTTTCATCTGTTCTATAAGCTGTGTACCTTCTTCTTTTATTTGTTCCTTAGTGATATTCTTATCGCCCGAGTGCTTAAACACAGACAAGAAACACCAAAACTTAATCATATCTTCGTCTGATAATTCTTTATCAGCATGTATAGTTCCTAAATAGGTGTTTAATATATTCATTAAAGAAATATTGTTGCCACTATACATGGTATCAGTTTCAATGGTAAATGGAGATTTTTCAATAGCAATACCGAATTTTCTTACATTTTCAAAGTAGGTTTCCATTATTTCCTCTTTACTTAAAGGAAGAGGCTCTGCTAGCGAAACGGGCAGGAGCGCAGCCAACAATAGCATAAGGGTTAGTAGTAGTGCGAGCGTTTTTTTCATTTTTTCCTCCAAAAATAAATCTAAATTTCCCCCTTACATGTATCATTTTAACATACAGCTCAAAAAAAGTTAATACTCTATCCGCAATTGAAAACCCATACACCGCGTGTTAAAATAGCCAAACGGAGGTGGGCATATGGATATTTTAGAGGCGCTTAATATGCAAAGGGAATTTTTTAATGCAGGCAATACTCGCTGCACGGAATATAGGCTGAATGTTTTAAGGAAGTTAAAGGCAAATATAAAGCACATGGAGGGGGAAATACTTGAGGCTCTCTATGCGGATTTATCTAAGGCAGGCATGGAAGCTTATATAACTGAAGTCGGCATAGTGTACGATGAAATAAACTATATGCTAAAAAATTTAAGAAAGCTTTCAAAGCCAAGGTATAAGCTGTCGCCCTTATCGCATATGCCGTCTAGGCTGCTAGAATATAAGGAACCTTACGGCAATGTGCTTATAATAAGCCCTTGGAACTTCCCCTTTTTGCTAACAATATCGCCCCTTGTTGACGCGCTTGCTGCGGGCAATACTGCCATAGTTAAGCCAAGCGCAAAGGCAGCGCACACTAAAAATATTATGCAAAAGCTTATAGAAAGCACATTCCCCCCTGAATATGTGTATTATGTAGGCGGTGGAAGGGAGCAAAACGCAAACTTGCTCGATTACCATTACGATTATATTTTCTTTACAGGCTCTAAAAATTTCGGCAAAGAGGTAATGAAAAAAGCTGCGGAGCACTTAACGCCTGTTACTCTTGAACTTGGCGGCAAAAGCCCCTGCATAATAGACAAAAACTGCAATATGGATTTGGCTGTTAAGCGCTCCATGTTCGGCAAGCTTACAAATGCGGGGCAGGTATGCGTTGCGCCGGATTATTTTTTAGTGCATGAAGATATAGCGGAACAATTTATAAGTAAATGCAAAGCCCGCATACAGGAAGTATACACAGATGAGCCGCTAAATTGCGATTTTTACCCAAATATTATAAGCAAGCAAGAGTTTGATAGAATATTAAGCCTTATAGATGTAGAAAAAACAGTATTTGGCGGTAAAAGCTATGCTAATAGCCTTAAAATAGAGCCTACCCTTCTATACCCTGTAAACTTACAAGACGCATGCATGAGCATGGAGATATTCGGTCCCATAATACCCGTAATACCTTATAATAACCACGAGGAAAACCTTAATATCATAGCTAAAAACCCAACACCCCTTGCACTGTACATATTTACAGAGGATAAAAAAATAGCGGATTATTATATAAAAAATGTGCGCTTTGGCGGCGGCTGCATAAACGATACTATTATGCATGTAGGCACAAATAAAATAGGCTTCGGCGGAGTGGGGCAAAGCGGAATGGGTCTGTACCATGGCAAATACGGCTTTGATACATTCACACACAAAAAAGGTATGGTAAATACCTCCATCCGCTTTGATATGCCTGTAAGGTATTTGCCGCCTAGCAAATGTAAGATGAATATATTAAAAAGAGTGCTCAGGTAAAGGAAAGCGCAATAGACTACTGTTTCGCCTTATTAGCTAGCCAATTATTGAAACAAATTTTGTATGAGCTGATTTGAGGAAATCACTAAACAAGATATAACCTTGCAACAATTTTTATTAAGGTTGTTATTTGCCATAAAAAGAGCGAATGATTTGTAGTGTATAGATGATAATTATTTCAGCCTAAATCAGCTTTATCTTGTGCGCCTTTTCCGATTTGTCTTTGCTTTGTTAAGGCGCTATAGCGCCGCTATGTTTACTTCGCCAAGCTTTGCCAAATCAAATAATTCGCTGCAATCTATGCGCTGCTTTAAACTGAGATAAGTATGAGAGTGCTCAGCTCATTTGTTATATATATTGTTGAATTTGATGCATGCGTTTTTTAAACCCTCAGGTTGTTTGAATATGTTATGTATGGTTCCAACGACTATGTCGATACCCATATGGTAACATTTATCGCATATAGCGTAATCAGCTCCGCCATCTACATTAATCACAAAATTACAGCCTAGTCTTTTTCTTATCGTAGTTAATTCGCGTAGGCGTTCAATTCCTCCCTCTAAGAAGCTTTGTCCTGCAAAACCCGGTTCAACGGTCATAACAGTTACCATATCGACGTAATTTGCGTAGGATTCTACAGAATCTATTTGCTGACTTGGATTTATTACTATTCCAGGTTTCAAACCACGTGAGCGCGCTTTATCGATAGTTCTTCTGACAAAGCGCGTTGAGTCTGAATGAAAGGAGAAATATTCCACATTTGCTTCAGAAAGCGGTTCTATATATTCCAAAGGATTATTCACCATCAAGTGTACATCAAAAACAATTTGAGGATAGACTTCTTTTATTTCTGCAATCGTTTTAACTGAATAACTTAAGTTAGGAACATAGTTTCCATCCATGATGTCGAGGTGAAACATAGTAATTCCACCTTCAATGAGTTCATTGAGTTTTTCTTTTAATTCAAGTATGTTTATATTCATTATTGATGCCGAAACTAACATATTACCTCCAAAATGATGATTACGGGAATTGCAAAGCAATCTCCAGAATGATAATATAAAGCTTAATATATTATTGTTTAGGAGCGGAGTAGATGAATGTAACGATTAAGGATATAGCAAAACAACTGGGTCTTTCCCATTCAACAGTATCAAGAGCGTTAAACGATAGTCCACATATCAGCAAGATTACTAGAGAAAAAGTAAAGAAATGCGCTGCTCAAATGGGATATGTGCCCAATCTAAGTGCAAGAAGCCTTGTTACACAGAGCCCGCAAAATATCGGATTGTTTTTCTCAACGCTCTCCCACGGAACTGCCGTTTCTTTTTTCTATAATATATTTCAAAGCGTTAACAATACTATAAATGGAAGCTATAACCTTACTGTTAAAAGCCTTGATAAATATGATGATTTTAATTCCGTGAAACGATCCAATTTTTCCGGAATCATTCTAGTAAGCCAAAGCCTGCTTGACATTAAGTTCGTGGAACACCTTGCGAAAAACAAGATACCCAGTGTTATACTAAACAATGACTATTCTGATATGGGCTTTCCCTGTTTTGTTATTGACGACGAAGAGGGTATACGTCTTGCGGTAGATAATTTATACAAGCATGGACACAGAAGCGTAGCGTTGATTGGCGGTAAGGAGGGTTTTCGCTCTTCAAATATCCGTCTTGAAGCTTTCAAAAAGGAAGTAAACAAGCTATCCATTATGATAAATAAGGATGATTATTATTGCGGGGACTATGGAATAAAGAGTGGCTACGACGGGACGATTGAGATTTTACGTTCTTCCAACAGGCCTACTGCAATATTTTGCATGAACGACGAAATGGCTATGGGAGCGATTCAAGCCGCGAATCATCTGAAAATCTCAGTTCCAAATGAATTATCCATACAAGGTTACGATGATGATTTATTTAGCGCATTTGTTGTACCGCAGCTCTCTACCGTACACAGACCTCTTGACTCAATGAGTCGTGTAGGAACAGAGTATCTTCTTAGAATGATAAGAGAAAAAGTACAAGGCGCTTTCGTAAAAAAGTTTGAACCTACGCTTATTCATAGAGAATCTGTAAGCGCAGTTGAGTAAAATTATTACAATAAACCGGGTAGCCAGAGTACAATCTGCGGAAATAATGTAATAATGATAACAACCACAAACAATATAAATACGTAGGGGATGCACGCTTTTACAACTTGTTGGTAATTAAGCTCTGACACCGAAGTTAGTATGAACAAGTTAAGACCAACTGGTGGCGTGAGTAGGCCTATCATTAGAGTTAGTATTGCAATGATGCCAAAGTGTACCGGATCAATGTTATATGTACGAACTATGGGCATAAGTATGGGAGTTAAAAGCGTTATTGCAGCTGCGGAATCCATGAAAGTGCCCACAAAAAGCAATAGTAGTATCATCATCATAAGCGCCATGAAAGAGCTGGAAATATTGCTTAGAAAGAGATTTTGTAAAATATCGGGCAAATCTTCAACAGTAAGTATCCATGCAAAGATCATTGCACTAGCGATAATAAACATGGTGCTAATGCTCGCTTTTGCCGCCTCCAGTATAAGTTTTGGTATGTCTTTTACGGTTATACCTTTCCACGCAAGTACAAGTATAATTGAATAAACAACAGACACCACTGAAGCTTCTGTAGGTGTAAATACGCCTGCCATTATGCCGCCAATTATTATAAAAGGGGAAAGCAGAGCGAAAAAAGCTTCCTTAAAAGACAACAAAAGACTTTTTAGCGTGGGAAATTCGGTAACTGGATATTTACGCTTTTTTGCTACTATGAATACATAAATGCCCATTGCAACTGCCATAACCAAACCCGGCACAATTCCGCCTATAAACAATTTCCCGACTGATATCCCGCCGGAAACAGCAAGCAACACACCTGGTACGCTTGGTGGTATTATTGGCCCAATAAGTGAAGAACCAGCAGTTACCCCGACAGAAAACTCCTCGTCAAAGCCGGCGTTTCGCATGGCTACGATTTCCATTGCGCCTATACCGCCGGTATCGGCAGCGGCAGTACCTGACATGCCTGAAAAAATTACCGAGTTTAGTATATTAACATGTCCTAAACCGCCCGGAATCCACCCGACAGCTTCTTTAGCGAAGTTAAATATCCTTGTTGTGATTCCTCCTTGGTTCATGATAACGCCTGCAAGCATGTAAAAAGGAACAGCAATAAGCACGAAAGATTCCCCGATTGCACTTGCAATGCTCTGAACCGCCACTTCTAAAGGAAAACCGGTAATTAATAGATATGCAACTGAACTTCCCAGCATAGAGAATGAGATAGGTACACCCATAAACATTAACGTTAGAAACACAGCAAAAAGTAGTACCATATTGTTAACCTTCTTTCTGTTTTTTTATGTCGATAGATAGTTTGAGAATTTCTATTATAGAACGGGTAATGGACATAATAAAACCAATGGGTAAAGCCAAATACACATAGCCCATAGGTATTTCAGTTGCTGTTGCTGCTATAACAAATTGGGATTTAACAAATCTTACGCTGCAAGGCAAAATTATAATAAATATTGCTATCATAATAAGGTAAATGAATATACTAAACGCAGCATGGGTACGAGAACTGAGCTTATCCATTATGAAGCTGACGCTTACATGGGATTTTTCTTTAATAGCGTAGCTTACTCCAATATAAACGAACCATACAAACAAATATCTTGATAACTCTTCCGTCCAAGGAATGGGCAAATTGAATATTTTTCTAGAGAACACTTGTGCGAAGAGCAGGACACACATCAGCGAGAATGTGAATACAATTACAAAGTGTTCAATTTTGCTCATGACACTATCAATTTTTTCTAATTTCATAATGATTCTCCTTAAAACTATGGGGCATGCACTGCCTGCCCCATAGTAAGCCGTAATTAATTGCCTTTTATTATATCGTATAGACCCTTGCTCCATTTACCTTCATTTTCGCAGCGTTCTATTACTTCGGGCACATTATCCTTGAACGCTTGCAAGTTTTCAGGTTCATGAACTTTAACGCCTTCCGCTATCATTTTATCGAGGAGTTCTTCCTCTTGTTTCATTAGTGCGTTATCAACATCTACTTTACCTGCCTTAAATTCTTCCTCAATTATTTTTGCGTACTCTTCAGGGAGATCTTTTAGAACCTTTGTAGAAATAATAACGGGCGTTATTGTCATCTGATGTCCAGTGAGGTTAATGTATTCTTGTACTTCAAAGAATTTTTGCGTGTAAATGGTGGGTATGGGGTTTTCCTGTGCATCTACAACGCCCTGCTGCAATGCCATATATACTTCAGACAGGTTCATTGGCGTAGGTTTAGCTGTCATCATGTATTCAGCAATGTACATAGGGATCGCATGATTAGGGACTCTTATTTTTTTGTTTAGCATATCATCAGGTGAATTTACTGGGAAATTGGACGTTAGATGTCGTACGCCATAGTAGAAGCCTGTTAGTACTCTCATGCCAAAGTTTTTTTCAAGCTCATTAAAGTTAGCAACAATATCAGGGTTTTCAAGCGCTTTAACGCCATCCTCATAAGTTTCGAAAATGTAAGGCGCTTCAAAAATATTGAGGTCGTTTGCGCGTTTGGCAAGTTCACCTATCCCAACTACAGCCATATCTATTGCACCTATCATGACGTTGTTGGTTATATCGGGCTCTCCGCCAAGCTGAGCTGCAGGATATACGGTTATCTCGACAGCGTTGTTCGTTTTTTGTTTGATTTTTTCTGCGATGTTTCTGCATTCAATTGTGTACGGGTGGTCATCTGTGTAGATGTGCGCTAGGCGTAGTTTATAGACCTTGTCGGGTTTGTTTTCTGCGCATATGCCTAGGACAGAACTTAGCATAAGCAATACCAATATTAGGGCTAGTGATTTTTTTGTAAGATTTTTCATAATTATCTCCTTCATTAATTATATTTTCCGTATATTGGTCCGAAAATTTTGCATGCCCTGTAGTCAGAAGATTCAGTATTCATTATTCCACAGGAAGTCCAAGAGTTTGGTCTGAAGATATTCTCTCTAGCAATATTGTGCATTGATACTGGTATTCTTAGCATTGAAGCCAACGTGATTAAATCAGCGCCAATGTTGCCAAAACACAAAGCGCAATGGTTAGCTCCCCAGTTTTTCATTGCTGAATACACGTCAAGACAACCTCCCTCAATTCGTGGAACAAAGAATGTTTTTGGCCACGTAGGATCAGTACGTCCAACAACAATATTGTTGATTGTTTCGGGAAGGTCTATAGATTTTCCTTCAAGTATTTGCAGCGTTGGTCCCAGTCCTTTTGTTATGTTAAGCCTTATCATAGTCATGGGCATGTTTCCAACCGTTTGAAAGCTTGATGAAAATCCTCCGCCTCTAAAAGTTGTCAATTTGGCAGGGCACCATTTTGTGTACTCCAGACAAGAATCAACATCCTCTTTTGTCACCTCCCAGCTGGGTTTTATTTTGTTCTTGTCACCTTCTTTTTGTCTACCAGTACCGTCAAGTGCTGCTGAGCCTGAATTCGTCAAGTAGATGAAACCATTTTTTAAATCACCCTCCGCTCTTTCACCGCATATTCTCTCAATCGAATTAGGGCTCCAGTATGTTCTAACATCACAAAATATTTGGGCTTGTCCAGTTAGTAAAAACCCAAACAGCATAGATGCTGCATTTAAGCTGTCGTTTTCGGTAGCGATTATTAGAGGTTGCCTTATCCCGTTCCAGTCGAAGGAACTGTTAAGCAAAGCTTCAGTGACGTCACCGGTGGGCATAAAGTCTGTCCAGTTTCTTTGTCCTTGAAAACCCGCTGCAATTGCGTTATGCCCATTTGCTTCCTCTATCCAGCCTTTCTTTGCAAGTACATCGTTGCCGAGCATGAGATCCCTTACAATCAAAGTCATTAGTATGGAGATTCGTAAATCTTGTTCTTTTTGCGCACTAGTACGTTGTTTTTCTTTGGGATTAGGGTCGTCCCCGAAATGACAGTTGTTTTTAAACCAACTGAGCGCCTTTTCAAATTCTTCCTCATCGTATATTTTCATCTGAATTCTACGCTGTACTTCGCTCATATCGACGAATTCATTTCTCATACCAAGGTAGTTTTTGAAAAAAGCGGTGTCGACTATGGAAGCGCCTATCCCCATGCTTACTCCTCCAATGGATAAATAGCTTTTATCTCTCATCCACCCAACAGCGACTGCTGCCTTGGCGAAGCGTAAAATATCAATTGCCACATCTGCAGGTATGCTATCGTCACACATGTCTTGAATGTCGTGACCGTATATTTTAAATACGGGTATTCCAAGTTGGTCGCTGGAGGATGCAGCACAAGCCAAATAGACAGCGCCTGGACGCTCAGTTCCATTAAAGCCCCAAATAGCCTTGGGCGTTAAAGGTTCCATGTCAAGCGTTTCGGTTCCATAGCACCAACTTGGTGTGACTGTAATAGATGCGCATACGTTTTTTTCGGAAAAAAGTTTAGCGCATGCATGGGCTTCAGCGACTCCGCCAATTGCTTGTTTAGGTATCAAAGTTTTTACGGGCTTACCGTCGGGATATCTAAGTGTAGACTCAATGAGATTTGATACCGCCGTTGCCATATTCATGGTTTTATCTTCAAGTGCTTCTCTAACGCCGTTTCTTCTGCCGTCTATAGTAGGTCTTATGCCAATTACGGGGTAAAATACATTATTCATAGCTTTAAAAACATTCCTTCCAAATATATTATGCACACGTGTTAATTCCATAGTAGCACGCATTTTAAGATATGTCAAACATTTTTTTTCGCTTAATTTGTAGCAAATAATATTTTCCACATAAAAAACCCTAAAACATCAAATAATACTCTATTATAAAAACAAACAACTCCTTCAAAACCCCCACACTCCTTTCAAAATCCCCTCAGGCTTGTGTGCAGGCGTTTATTATGGTAAAATTATTCCCGTTATGAAGGTTTTTACAAGCTTCGAATAATTTTAGATAAAGGGGTAATATCATGGCAAAATTTTTGACAAAGGACATCCGCAACATCGCCCTAATGGGGCACGGCAGCGAGGGCAAGACCACTCTTACAGAGGCAATGCTCTACGCTGCTAAACATATCGACCGTATGGGCAGGGTGGAGGACGGCAACACCGTTACCGACTTTGACCCAGAAGAGCAAAAGCGCGGCATATCAATAGGCGCGGCTGTAGCTCCCGTAGAGTGGAAGGGCACCAAGCTAAATATTATAGACGTGCCCGGTTATTTTGATTTTGTGGGCGAGCTATTCGGCGCGCTTAAGGTCGTAGATACAGCCGCAATAGTGGTAAGCGCTTCGGGCGGGCTTTCCGTTGGCGCTGAAAAGGCTTGGAAATACGCCGTTAAAGAAAACGTTGCCCGCATGTTTATTATTAACCAGATGGATAGGGAACATGCCGATTTTAAAAAAGTGCTTGACGAACTTCGCGAAATGTACGGCAACTCCGTTGTTCCGCTTATTATACCTATTGGCTACGGACCGGATTTTAAGGGCGTAGTAAACGTGCTTGAGAACGTCGCCTTTGAAGGCACCGGCAAAAACATAAAAGAAGTACCCGTACCCGAGGAGCTTGGCGATGTTATAGAACAATATGTAGAGGAAATAACAGAAGCCGCCGCTGAAAATGATGATGATTTGCTTGAAAAATACTTTGAAGAAGGCGAGCTCACTAACGATGAAATAGTTCAGGGCTTCCTTAAGGGCATGGCAAACGGCAAAATAGTGCCTGTGGTTGCAGTATCCGCAGTAAACGGCGTAGGCGTAGAATCCCTACTGCATGTAATGCAAAGGTACCTCAACAGCCCTGAAAACACATCAACAGAAGATGTAAAGGGTAAGGAGCATCCCTGTAAGGACGATGCGCCTTTCAGCGCTTACGTGTTCAAAACCGTTACAGACCCATTCGTAGGCAAGCTTTCGCTTATTAAAGTAATGTCGGGCAAGCTCACCCCCTCAACATCGCTTTATAATCCACTCAAAGAGAAGGGCGAAAAGAGCGGCGGGCTTTTCATAATGCGCGGCAAGAAACAGCTTAATGTAGAGGTGCTGCACGCAGGCGATATAGGTGCGCTTTCAAGGCTGCAACTAACCGAAACCGGCGACACCCTATGCGAAACTGGCGATAACATAGTTTACCCCGCAATTAATTACCCCGAAGCCTGTTTCTCAAAAGCTGTGTTCGCAGCAAAGCAGGGTGAGGAGGATAAGGTATTCACCGGTCTTAACCGCCTATACGAGGAAGACCCCTCTATAAAAATAGAAAAGAACGTTGAAACCAACGAAACCATACTATCCGGTCAAGGCGAAATGCACCTTGATGTTATAACCAGCAAGCTTTTGAGCAAATTCGGCGGCAACGCAGAGCTTAAGGACCCCCGCATACCCTACCGTGAAACCATAACTAAAACCGTATCAGCTCAAGGCAGACACAAAAAACAGACCGGCGGTCACGGACAGTTCGGTGATGTATGGATTGAGTTCAGCCCCATTGGCGATACCAATATAGAGTTTGAGTTTGAAGACGCAGTAGTAGGCGGTGCTGTACCGCGCAACTTTATACCCTCTGTAGAAAAGGGTCTGCGCGAAAACATCACGCGCGGCGTGCTTGCGGGCTATCCCATGGTTGGTATACATGCAAAACTATATGACGGAAGCTCCCACTCGGTAGACTCTTCTGAAATGGCTTTCAGAACTGCCGCCAGAATTGCGTACAAGAAAGGTTGCACGGAAGCTAACCCCGTACTGCTTGAACCTATTATGGAAGTAGATGTGCTTATACCCGATGAGTACATGGGCGATATCATGGGCGATATTTCAAAGCGCAGGGGCCGCATTATGGGCATGAGCCAAGTTGACGGCGAGCAGAAAGTTAGCGCTGAAATCCCCATGGGCGAAATGGCGCAATACGCAACCGATTTGCGCTCCATGACGCAGGCAAGGGGCAGCTATACAGCAAAATTCCTCCGCTATGAGCAAGTGCCTGGTGATGTGGCGCAGAAGGTAATAGATAGTGCGGAGAAACTAGAAGAGGAAGAAGATTAAGGCAAAAGGCGACATCAGTCGCCTTTTGAAATGCCGCCATTTTCTGAGGAAAATGGCTAAGATGCATTTTTCTGCGCGCAACCTTCGGTTACACTTGAAAAATGAAGGTATGTATTGCTACGCAATACTCCTCGAACCGTACATGCCGCTTCTGCGGATTATAATGGGGGCTTTGCCCCCAAGCCCCCGTATTAGTAGCGTATATTGTTATTTGTTTTTTGAGTTTGTTGAGGCGTATTTGGGGGACACCCCCATACCCCCATTGGATTGTACTGCAGCTTATGTTATGTGCAGTTGCGGTTTTTTAATGCGTATAAAACATACAGAACAGCGCAAATCGGTCATATTTGAAAAGTCTATTCGGTGATATTTATAGTTTCTATTCGGTCATATTTCGAGTTTTTGTTCGGTTTGATTTTGAGTTTTCTATTCTACATTCATAAGGAAAAAGAGAAAAATATGCACGAGAAAACGCCGGATTAAAGGCAAAATAGCGTGAAATGCCTTTCATCACTATTTTATTCGCTTTAAGCAACATGCATTTTATATAAGCACTAATAAAAAGGCTTTAAGGCATTAAGGAATTTATAGGCACAACATATACTCCGTCTTCCCTACGATAAGCGAAATTGCTAAGTCCGCATATAACCGCTAATACATCGGGGGTTTTTGCGCCTTCAGATTCTAATCCGTTTTTTATATCTATTAATGATTTTGCAGCCTCGTCAATCGCATCTGCTCCTAATTTTATTTCAAAAGCTCCCCAGCTGCCGTCTTCCAGTTGAACAATCGCGTCAATTTCTCTATTTTTATAATCTTGGTAATGGTACAGCTCGCCTCCTAAGCTTTTCGCATATATTCTCAAATCCCTTTCGCATAGAGCTTCAAACATAAAGCCGAATGTGTTTAAGTCGTTTAGCAGGTCATTATAATTTGCTCCGAGTAATGCAATAGCCAGCGAAGGGTCTACAAAGTGTCTTTTGACGGACTGCTTAATGCGTGTAGATGAGCGTATATTATTTGAAAAAGCCATCTGATTATCAATTAAAAATAGCCTTTCAAATATAGTTAAATATGTTGATATTGTGTCATTGTCAAGCTCGTCATTATCATATTCCATTATATCTTTTTTCAAAGTGGATATTGAAGCCGTTGTTGATTCGTTTCTTGCAAGCGATTTTAACAGGCGGTGCATTTTATTTGAATTTCTATTTATTCCTTCCAATCTATAAATATCGTGATTTATAATTGAACTTATATATTCTTTAGGAATTAAGCTGTATTGCTCATAGCTTAAGCCTAAACTGCCGGGCCACCCGCCTCGAATTGTTAGTTTTATAAGTGTTTCTAAGTCAATTTCAGCGGTCGCTTTAGCTTCAAATGTTCCGTCGAATAAAGATTCTAAAGAAACCTCGCCTGATGAATCCCTTGATTCGAATAAAGACATAGGCCTCATTCTTATTGTAGATATTCTGCCGGCGCCGCTATGCAATATTCCTTTTTGTATTGGTGTTGACGAACCTGTTAAAATAAACTGTCCTTTTTTTCCTCTTTCATCAACTTCATATCTAACTATATCCCAAACCGAAGGCACTTCCTGCCATTCGTCAATTAATCTGGGTGCTTCCCCTTGAAGTGCTGTTTTAGGTTCAAGTTTCATAAGCTCCTTATTTTGAAAATTTCTACTTGGGTCGCCTAAATATATGGCGCTTTTGGAATGGTGTTTAGAAGTCCAAGTTTTTCCGCACCATTTTGCGCCTTCTATACAAACAGCTCCAAAGGTTTTAAGCTCCAGTGTAAGCTGTTTATCTATTAATCTTGGTAAATATATTTCATTATCCATATTATCCTTCCTCCTGAAACAAGAATAACACGAATCGGTTATATTTGCAAATCCTATTCGGTGATATTTTGAGTTTTCATTCGGTTATTTTTTAAGCTTTATTGAAAGCATTTGCTTTGTTAATTTGTTTTCCCTTTGCGTTATATTAAAGGCTCCCCCCCTTGTGTCAAGTTATTGCAAAAAGCAAAAAGCGTGCTAATATTTTATCTGCGTGCAACCTTTGGTTACACTTGAAAAATGAAGGTATGTATTGCTACGCAATACTCCCCGCCCGCCCGGCAAAGCCGTGCGATACGATTTATAATGGGGGCAAAGCCCCCATACCCCCAAGTAACATTAGCGAGTAATATTATTGTTGCTTAGGGTTTATGTTGTGGCGTATTTGGGGGACATCCCCATACCCTCAAATAAGCGGATTGTGTTGTATTTTGATTAGCATGTTTAGGGAACAACTATAATTCCCCATTGGATTGATACCGCAGCTTGCGTGGTGAACAGCTGCGGTTTTTTGTGTTGTGTATTTAAGGTGTGCACCTTATGTTCCTTTGGGATTTTGGAATAGGTTATCAAAGAATGAAAATTGACGAAATATCTGCTAAAAAATCATTGTAAAAATGATGATAAAAAGTGCCGAAAACCATTGAAAATACTGAACAAATGACCCTAATATGATATAATATAGG
>DUQK01000052.1 GCA_012837835.1 Christensenellaceae bacterium
GCAATTTCATCATCATCAGTAAAAATTGCACCTCCATCCCCATAACAACCTAAAGGTTTTGCAGGGAAAAAAGATGTTGTAGATATATCACCAAAGGAGCACACACGCTTTCCATTTATATCTCCACCAAAACCCTGTGCTCCGTCCTCAAGTACTTTAAGGTTGTATTTTTTCGCTATTTCGTTAATCCTCGGATAATCCGCAGGTAGACCAAACAAATCCACCGGAATAATCACTTTGGGCTTTAGTTTACCTTCTTTTAATGTTGCTCTGATTTTCGCTTCCAAATCATTAGGATCTATATTGAATGTACGCTCATCAATATCCACTAATACGGGTGTTGCTCCCAGTATTGAGGCACAGCCCGCAGAAGCAAAGAACGTAAAGTCTGATGTGAATACAGCATCTCCATCGCCTATGCCCCAAGCCATAAGCGCAAGCTGTAGAGCATCAGTACCGTTTGCGCAGGATATACAGTGTTTAACGCCAACATACTTAGCAAGCGCTTCCTCTAACTGATACACCTGTTCTCCACCTATAAAATTCGCTTCATTCAGCACATTTTGTATGCTCTTATCTATTTTAGATTTAAGTACCTCGTATTGCCTTTGCAAATCTCTAAACTGCATTTATTTTGCCTCCTTCTTAAAGTCAACTTTGTTTGATTATCTACTATCCTTTCTAACTTGTTTTTACTGCTGCAATTATACCAAAAACAGGCGGAAAAGTCACGGAGAAAACACTCGAAAAGCAAGTGTTTTCAATGGGTTTCAACCCTGATTGACAGCTAAGAACAGACGATGCCTTCTACAGGTTTGTATGCCTTGGGCTAGTGGATGCTCAGACCTTCCAGCAGTCACCGGAACTGCTGAGAACTCAGACTCAAAATCTCTTCTTTGCTTCTTGGTCACTGGTACTTTTTGCGTTCAAGACGCTTGTACAGCAGGATAAAACAATCCGAATCCCAATATAAAGCCTTGAAGTAGTCTGCCCATCTGCCACAAAACAGGAACAAGACGTTGGCAAAGGGGTCCAATTGAAACCCTTTCTGAATGATGCTCACTAGCCCGTCAATACCACGGCGCAAGTCAGTATACCCGTAGGCAATACATACATGTTATATTTTGAATGATTCGTACACCTTACTTTACTATGCACAGTACCAAGTGCAAAAACTCCGGATCACATCCCAAGCTTATCTCCACCGTCCAGAAAGCACTGCGCAACACAAGAACTGGCGTTTGAGCTAAAACTATCGTGGCGATTGGAATCGTCTAGGGAATGATGATTGGCAGTTTGTTGGGCATATCCATGTTTTGGTCCGTCTTTTGTTGTTGCACAGCTTACCAAACTTTCCTCTGGCGATAGTAGTATGTTTTTTCGCTGATTCCATTCTCCGCACACCAGGCACGAACAGTCTTGCCGTTGTTCCGGCAATCGTAAACCTGCTGCCGCCATGAACTCCAAGATATTCCTAAGTGTTATTTATACTTCTTAAGAACACTTGAATGACAGCAGAAAGACGCGCGTAGATTTGATGCATACTATAACATCTATGCAATATCCCATGCTCTAAAAGGTGTAGAATAAAATCCCGAGCGGCAGAGTCAACCAGTCAAGCTGTGTCACATTTATTATTCCAAAGGAAAATGATGCATATTTCAGGAATAGGAGAATGTCAAAGTTACATACTATAGTAAGTACGATATATTGTTTTGCACGAGCTTGGGCTAATCTCTGAACAGTTTTCTTTCTCATCCTTTGTCAGTTCACTGTGTTGTGAAGAATACAAATCACGCCTGTGATACTCTTTGCCGATCAGCAGGGGGAAAAGCCATGTTATTGTGGTGGAAAACAAGAGAAAAAGCAGCATCTTCGGAGAAGCCCAGCTATAGAATAACACATAGCTGCCGATCAATAGCAAAATCCATTGAATTTTCTTCAGAAAAAGAAAATAGCCAATCAGAAATACCAGAAAGAACACTAAAAAGGTAAGCGATACGAAAGACAATTCATCGCGCCTCTTTTTCTATAATGTCAACCATTTCGCCAATGTTCTTGATGTCGAGAACATCTATCATAGAAAACTCTATATCAAATGCTTCCTCCACAGCGACAATCAGTGTGATATGGCTAAAGCTGTCCCAATTCTCAATGTCAGAGAAAGTCGTAGCCTCTGTCACAGTGATAGTTTCATCATCGAATACATCGCAGAAAACCTCGTTTAGCAACTCAAAAATCTTTTCTCTGGTCATTGGTTGTCCCCTCTTTCTATCAACTCAATCAACCCAATGTGCTGATTTAGCAAAAAGACCACATTCCTGTCATCAATCGCCGGAGCCGGAGCTACCTGGGTTATCTGCCGATAGCCTGTGTTTTCTAGTTCGGCTACGGTCTGCTCCAAACAATTACACTCATAACAGAGATGATAGGGAATTCCGTTGCCTGGAAACTTTGCCTTTGATAAGAAATCAACCGGTGACGAATGCTCAGGATTAAGGGTAGCAATGAACTCCACTACATATTGCCCGTTTGACACGAACGCTATTGAGATATTTCGGCTAACATCATCGCTGGGTTCGGCCGTAACAACCCAACCCAACACCTTGAAGGCTTTCACAGCGGCGCTGACATCCTTTACGGCATATCCAATATGATGCACTTTCATCGGCTAACCTCTATATACGCATTTTTGGAATCATAACCACCGCTAAGATCGAGTTTGTACACCCTGTTCCCGGTTTCATCTTCTCTCTCTAGAATAAACCCTAATTTTTCATAGAAATCACGCACCATGTTATTTTTCGCCGTAGGGTAATAGTAACCACGGATCTCGGTAAGACCACGCTCTAATGTCAGTCTGACAAACTCGTCGATCATCGCAAACTCCATATCGCGCTTGAATACACGACACGACATCAACCACAAACGAATATGTATCACCGCACCTTGGATTTCGCCAAGCACGACACTTACGACACCGTTATCTCCAAATTTGTCCTGCAATTTACCATATAACGTGATATAGTTAGGGGCAGCGGAAAACCGTTCAATCTCTTCTTGAGTACACCGCATCGTTGTGAGGTTGAACTGATTAGTTTTATTTGTCAACTGCGCGATACGCGACATATACATCGGCGTAAACGGCTTAATCTCCGCATGCATTTCAAGCGATTGGAGATATTGTCCATAATTGGCAAACGTTGCTTGCAATTTATTCCGTGCTGCATTGTTCTTGTACATATCACCACGCGCGATGTCATCCTTAGTGAGCGTAGTTACCTCAAAATATCCCGCACGGTCAATCGTCGTAATGTAGTGTTCCGGAGTTATCATCTCCGGGGTTGGAACATTAGGAAATGATTGTTTAATGATCTCACGCTCGGCGGGATTATCATCGACAAACACAAAACTTTCTGGCAAAAGTGACAGTTCATGTGCAATCTCTTGCAGATTCTCGCTTTTTGGCTCCCAGTTCGCCTTTATCATGATGAAATCATCCGGCGTAAGCGAACTATCCGGGTGTTCAAGCCCAGAAAGCGCGTTTTTTATGTCATTTTTGCTTATGACGTTGAGAATGACTCCAAGCTGTTTGTGTGACTTAATATACTCTTGAAACTCGGAGTACACCTGACCCATGGATGTTTCCTGTCCGATTTGCAGATTTTCCACACCATCATCACCGACGATTCCTCCCCATAGCGTATTGTCCAAATCAAGGGCAAACGCTTTCTTGTTTTTGCCATAGATGGACTTAATAATGTTGGCTACGCTCTGCGCTAATCGTGGAATCGCAGGCATAGCAAGGGCGTATTTGTACATATGCCAATAGAGTGGATCGCTCCACGCTTCTAAGCCATAATCAGCCGATAACCAATTGATATCATTAATGTAAAATCCACGGTGAGTCTGTGCGTATTCAGCAAATTTGAGGTTAAGCCGCGTTAGAAAATTTACACGACCGCAGACAAGGCTTGCGTCGGCATTACCCATAAGCCGCCAGAATGGATATTCGAAGTTGTTCTGAATGATCGTGCAGCCATAGTCTAAGGCAAGTTTATCCCACATTGCACTGAATTTTTTGTACTCCGCTTGAAGCATTGTATCAACAGTTTCCGCGCTATCGCCGGGTATCGGATATTGTGTGATATTGCGATTTGAGGTATGAATAAAAACAACGTCCGGCTTGAACTCAATAAGCGCTGGCGCATCAAACATAACATCCTGCCAATATTGACCATACTCGCACTCATAAAATAGTGGACGAATCCCGTAATCAAGTAAAAACAACTCAAGTATATCACGAATATCATGAGTAGTTGATCCGCCAAGAATCGCTACTTTCTTATCAAGATACACAACTTCGCTATTAAGTAATTCGCGGCGGATTCTTTTACGTGATGCGAGAATTTTTTTTCCATCAAACGGAGGGTTTAGCAATACATGCATTTACGCAAGATCACTCCTTTCATCTAGTCTTCTATATAGTAAAGTACAACTCAAACAGACAGAAAATAGAGGGAAACAAATACTAAATTTGATAGTCTCCCGACATTGATATTATAATAAATTTTTCCAAATAGTTCAAGATTTAAGGTTCTACTCCCAAATCCGTTACGATTTTGTGAGTAGAACTGGGACAGTTTCCCTTCCCCTTTGATTTGTTCAATCTTCCGTTCAAGGTCATCCGAGCAAATGTTGAATGTTTCAAGGTTAATATCAACAAAAACCGGGGGTGCTCCTAGAATAGAGGCAATGCCAGCAGAGGCAAAAAAGGTGAAACCACTTGTGAACGACGCCTGCCAGAACATTCTTTTCCAGATGTTTGTACTGGGTTTTTAAATCACGAAATTACATATGATAACTTCACTTATTCCTTTCCATAGGCTTAGCTGGGTTTCCAATAACCACCGAACCAGGTTCAACACTTTTTGTTACAACAGCTCCCATACCAATTATAGCATCTTTACCTATGCGTATGCGATTTTTAACGATAGAATTGAATCCTACAAACACACCCGACTCAATATAACCAAATCCACCGAAAACAGCTCCTGAAGCTATTTCTACATTTTCTTCAATAATCATATCATGGGGAATATAAACTAGGGAATCAAGCTTCACATAATCATGCAGTATTGTATCTCCAGCAGATCCACAGGAAACATTATTCAAGGCCCCGATTTCCACATGGTTGCCAATGATAACCCTACCAATGGTTGGAATCCGAAACAGATTCCCCTCTTCATCTTTAGCCATAGTAAATCCATTGACACCAATGGCAGAGTTCTCGTTCGCATAAAAATAATCACCAATAGTAGCATTCTTAATCACTGTGTTCGCCAGAATCACTGCATTTTTGCCAATCTGCACATGGTGACCGATAATACACCCCGGTTCAATGTAGGCATTCTCTCCTATGCTTACATCCTCACCAAGATAAAAGCCCCCATCTGTTAACGTATATTTTAGCTTTCTATTGTTCTTTTCATTTTCTTCCTTCAGCTGAATAACAAACCTGGCGTACTCCATCTGCGGATTCGAGGAAGATATAAAACAATGCTTCTCCTGCAGTTCATCAGGCACAATGATACTATCTTCATGAAATACCAAACATTGATTTACTGACGCTAATTTGCTTATTTGGCTTTCGATTTTTTTCATGACAAACATCACTGTATTGTCGCGAGGGTTCCCAATATATGATGCGCTAACGATTGGGTACTTACATAATGTTTGTGATTGATTGTTTTCCATAGATTACCTCTGTATTATATCTTGTTCAATGTATTTTGTATAAAAAGGTTAAGCATATATGTATCCACCCTGATTATAGTTTAAATGGTTTTCCATCAGTGTTACGTGCTATGGGTTTGGCAGGATTTCCTAATACGACCATTTCATCTGGCACATCCTTATGTACAATAGACCCCATGCCAATAATTGAATTATCTCCGATGGTAATCTGGTTCCTAACAACACTGGCGGCAACATAAGCATTATTCCCTGTTTTTACAGAACCATGGAGGATTGAACAGACGATTGATGCATTTTCCTTAATATGATTATTGTGACCGATATGTGTAGAAGGTGCAATTTTAACACCATCCTCTATGACCGTATCATCTATCGTTCCCCTTGCGATATTGGTATGGGACCCAATAAATACCCTATTACCTATTCTTACCCCACCATAATGCTTTATCATAGTTTTTTTATGATATTCATCTTCCGTGTAGCCATAACCTGCGATGCCAATACAAACTCCCGCTTGGATATAACAGTTCTCTCCGATTGTGACTTTATTGAGAATGACCGTACAAGGCTCAATCACAGTACCATTACCTATATAAATATCTCCATCTAAGACACTATTTGCTCCTATTATGACATTCTCTCCCAATTTAACCTCCTGAGAAAGATACACTCCCTGCCCAATAGATGGTTTTGATACATTGTCAGTAAAAAAATGTTCTATGACTGTAAAAAAAGCACGCTTTGATTCATTGGTATAAATCCCATACTTAACATTAACATCTTGACCTTCTTGAACAATCGCTATAATTCCATCTAAAGAGAGTAACTCAGCTTTTTGAATTCGCTCCTTAGATTTTACCCAAGTTAACGTCCCTACTCTGTAATTATCGATAGAAGAAAAGCCATCAATCTCTTTTTCTAAATTGCCAACTGTACGATGTTCAATGCCAAGTTCACTCAAATAGCAGCTAATGTCGTTAAGCCGAATTTTCATAATAAGTCCTCCTTTGTTATATATTCTTCAAGATTGCGAAAATTCTAGTTGACTGCAGAATAGCGTTCCATTTTAGCCTCATCTATGAAACGACGAAGCACTTTCTTAGTATCCTGAGTTGTCTTTGTGTATGAAAAAGGATGTATCAGCATTTGGACTTCGAAATCTTTCCCACAGGAGAAAACATCATAGGAATTTTCCCGCCAATTACGTCTTGAATCAAAAATATACTTAAATTCTTCAAAAAATAATTTTCCATATGTGTTGACCAAACCTTCAAAATGGTAATCCGCAGCCAATGTTGTAGGTGAGGGGCGATGCATGGATACCGAACGAATCAGTATTTTTAACAAATCCTGCAGAGTGTTTGCCTCCTCTTGCACCCGATTAACCAGTTCCCTATCTCCACCACCTTCCAAAACTTTCTCGTCAAAATGCAAGCCAATGTCATGACCCAAGTGATAGATGATTTCTTGTAGCATTCTTACATCCCAACTGAAGCGGGATTATAGAAGTCTGTAAGCAACAAAACATAATATGTGTTTTTTACAGGCTTACGACGCTGTGCTCCGATTTTGACCATTTCCAACGCTTTAGAAATAGACATGTCAATATCATGGCGTATAATACATATTTTTTATGCAACATCAAGCTGATTATAATTAGTTGTCCGGTAATCATGCCGTTACAACAGGTCAAGTAGACCACTAAAAGCTTAATATGAAAAGTTCATCATTTCTCGTTAAATCTTCCAACAAAGTCCATTGTGCTTGTATTTCTCAAGGGCAGCTTAACCGGTTTTCCTTCAACAGCAGATTTATAGATTGCCAGCACAAGCTCCATGGCACGCTTGCCATCTTCGGCAGTTACATAAGGCTGCCGATCATTTTGAATGGCGTCAATCACATCAGCATACAAGGGAGTATGTCCAAAGCCATATACATTGGGCGGGTTCTCGTGATATGTTGCTTTTATATACTCAGGATCATCTTTACCATCCGCAAAGTTCCATTCCTCAATTATGTTGACAGATTGACCGCCTGCTTTTACAGTTCCCTTTTGCCCAAAAATATAAAGCGTTTCCTCCAGATTTTTCGGATAGACATTAGTAGTTCCTTCAATAAGACCATAAGCATCATTTGCAAATTTAATCAACACCAAACCTAAATCCTCAGCTTCAATGTAAGGATGAATTAGATTATCTGTATAGGCGAACACCTCAACAATATCATCCCCCATCATCCATCGAAGTAAGTCAATATTGTGTATACATTGATTCATAAGAGCGCCGCCATCTTGCTCCCAAGTACCTCGCCAAGGAGCTTGGTCATAATACTGTTTGCCACGGTTCCAACGTATATGAGCAGCGCCGTGTAACAATTTTCCAAAACGACCTTCATCTAAAGCCTCCCTTATTTTTTGAATAGATTTATTAAAACGGTTTTGATGACAAGCACAAACCACCACATTTTTCCCCTTTGCGGCAGCAATAATTGCATCTGCATCGGAAATAGACATTGCCATAGGCTTTTCTATAATTACATGACAACCCGCATCGATGCAATCAAGTGCAATTTGGGCATGTTTTCCACTCTCCGTACAAATTGCTACAAGCTCCGGTTTTGTTTGCTCTAAAAGTTGCTTATAATCGATAAAAAACTCCACATTATCGCTGAGCTTAAGATTTTCTTTTTTCTCCTGCATTCTGTCTTCAACTATATCGCTTATAGCAACAATATTCAGACCATTGTTTTTTGCTGCCTCAAAGTGATTTGGCGAAATACGCCCACAGCCTATTAGCGCATATCTCATGTCTACCTTTCTTCCTTCCTAACTTTTCGAATAGATTTAGCGGGAACCCCTGCTACAACAGTATCCTTTTCTACTGATTTTGTTACTACAGCACCCAATCCAACCATAGCGTTTTCCCAAAAACATCTCTGTATGGTAAAGAGGACTGCCTTTGGTTCATCAGTTATTATAAAGCAATATCTTTTCATTGACGTTGGCATTGAGCTTGTAGCAACAATAATACATTCATCACATTTCTTAAAAGCATTAAGGCTCTCATCCTTCGCTTCTTTAACCTAGGTAACACATGAATTTCTAGGATTGCTCAAAGCACTGAAACCTTCCATACATACCGTATCATCCCCTTGTATTGATACATTTCTACATTTTTCTTTTTTAAAAAATTCATATATTTCTCTACACGATACTTTCAATCAGTATATCTCCTCCATTTTAACAATAGAACTTAAGTTGCTAATATTATCCAAAAGCGTTTCATACCTTTGTCGGTTACCACTATTTAGAAACTCCAATACTGAGCTGCGTAAATCCTTTTCAATATCATTATACCAAAACGCATGAGTTAATATATGTAATTTGGGGTAAAGTTTATTTGATATGATTTCATCAACAGGCTCACGCCACCTCCGACGCGAATCAGAAATATACTTAAATTCTTTAAAGTAGAGAAGTGAATAACTATTTGTTAACTGTTTTTCGCCCTCCCCACTAATTTTTAAATCCGCATCAAGAATCATCTTACTTGGACGGTGCATTGAAACCTCTTTTACTTCCTCACCAATGACTTTTTCTAAAAGCTCAGCTTCATTAATGATTCTATTATTAGCATCTTCCGGAGTAAAAATATCAGAATATCTCATTTCATCAAAATGCAACCCTATATTGTGACCATAAGAAAGAATTCCGCGCAACAATTCTTCATTTTTCTTTGAAAAAACATTATAAAAATCACTAGTAACCATCACAAAATAGGTACTAATGACATCCTCTTCTTTTTCTATTTCCGCTAGTTGAAGTGCCTTTTCAATACTATTATCTATATCATGACGTAAGATTACACACTGTTCCTCACACTGCCAGTTTCTATAGGTACATATTCTGTAACCATGCTCACGAAGGCTATAAATCATTTTTCTATATCCATTATAAGTAAAATCCATAAACTCCTCCTAACAACATTGTATTTTTGAAATTCCTAATAATGTAGTCACTTCTATTAACCATAGTTTAATTCCAAATACGATTAGTGTTCCTCATACTAAAGCACCTCTATATTGTCACGATTAGTAATTTCCTTCATGGCATTTTTAGTATCAAAAATAAATGAAGCATATTTTTGAACAAAATCGTAATCAATATTCGTGTGCGCAGTGGTTATTACAACCAAATCAGCATTTTTAAGTACAGTATCTGTAAGCTCCTTTATGCTATGCATAACAAGGTCCCCTTCTTGGAACTTTTCAACCCAAGGGTCAAAATAACTAACATCCGCACCTTCTTTAAGTAAGTGTTCAATAACTCTAATAGCAGGACTCTCCCTATAATCATCTATATCCTGCTTATATGCAACGCCTAGCACCAATACTTTTGCGCCATTCATTGCTTTTTTATGCCTGTTAAGTATCTTCATTGCCCTCCCTAGCACATATTCAGGCATACCATCATTTACCATCATAGATGCTTCTATCATAGATGTGTGGAAACCATACTCTCTAGCCTTCCATGAAAGATAGTAGGGATCAAGCGGTATGCAGTGTCCTCCAAGACCGGGACCTGGATAAAACGCTTGAAAACCATAAGGCTTGGTTTTTGCAGCATCTATAACTTCCCAAATGCTTATGCCCATTTTATTGCAAAGCATAGCAAGCTCATTTACAAGACCTATATTTACATTACGGTATGTATTTTCAAGTATCTTTTCCATCTCAGCGACTGCAGGAGAAGATACCCTGTGTACCGGAGCAGACAATATCATCTCATACATAGTTGCTGCTATATCTGTACATTTGGGTGTTATACCACCCACTACTTTTGGTGTGTTTTTCGTTTTATAGATTAAGTTACCCGGATCAACACGCTCTGGAGAAAAAGCCAAATAGAAGTTTTCTCCACATTTTAGACCACTTTTTTCCAGAATCGGCTTTAGCAACTCTTCTGTTGTCCCAGGATATGTTGTGGATTCTAGCACAACAAGCATATCTTTATGCATATATGGTATGAGCCCTTCGGCTGAAGCTTTAACATAACTAATATCAGGCTGCTGATATACATCTAAGGGGGTCGGTACAGCAATGCAAACGCAATCACAGCTAGCGGCTTCTGAATAATCCGTTGTTGCCACAAGGTTTCCTGAAGCAACAATTTCTACCAAATCCTCATTCACCACATCGCCTATGTAATTTTCGCCGCGGTTTACCATAGCAACTTTTTTGCTTTGCACATCAAAGCCTATTACTTTAAAGCCCGCCTTTGCTTTTTCTACCGCCAGTGGTAAGCCTACATAACCAAGACCTATCACACCTAAACGAGCGGTTTTTGTAAGTAGTTTTTCTTTTAGCGTAGATTGCATTCTGTTATTCCTTCCTTTCACTTTCGTCAATTAGTAAACTAGCGTTTTAAAATATGCCAAATCTTTTTTAGAAGCCTTATATGCAATAAATCGTCCTGCGTTTTATAATCAATATGCTGCTTAGGCGGACTGGACATAATTTCCACAAATTCCTCATCACTTATCCCTATTTTTGTTTTAATGAGCTTAATGCATTCAGTCATCAGCTCTTCTTCATACAAGGGTTTTTGTAGTTCTTTTAGTGCTTCTTTCCTGGTCATCTGTCCTGATACAATCATGCTAGATAGGTGAGATGTACGCTTATCAACACCAAACTTATGCGGAAACCAATACAGTTGAATAAATTCAGTCAAACTATTTTCCAAATGCTTTCTCCCATAATATTGATAACCACAAAAGTCCTCAAGTTCCTTAAAAGCTCTATCCCTATTATAATCTATATAATTTAACGGTCTAAGTGATTGCATTCCATAAATATATCTATCAATATACCGTTGTAGTGTTGATATTGTTTCAAGCTTATCAATATTTTCTGTTCCAAATTTTTTATTTATATCTTTAATGTTTACAAGATCATGTGCATCATGAGTATTTCCCCGTTGTAATATACATTCTAAAGCAAAGTTTCCACCCGAAAAGAAATACTTAATTTTATATTTTTTTGCACATTTATGTAGGAAAGCAAGAAGGACATTATCTTGAGGAACAGCAGCATTTGGCACTCCGGCCTTAAAATATGCCTTGTTTAATGCATTATACTGCTTTTCGTCAGGCTTTATTGTTTTATAATCAAAACCTGTTTTTTTAACCAATTTTTTCAGATTTTGTTTAGATATTTCAGTATCAAAACCATCATCGACATGCACTGCTAACACCCTTAAATCCCACAAATGCCCTAAATAAGCTAGATATGAAGAATCTAATCCGCCGGACAAGCCCATAATGCAGTCATAAGGCTTACCTTTTCCATATGCTTTTACTTCCTTAAGCATTTGTTCAAGCTTGGCTTTTCCTATATCATTAGGAAAGTAAGTTGTTTTCATTTGTATATAAGCCTGCGTGCAGTAATTGCATACACCATCAGCATCAAAAGTTATAGTATCATCTGACGAGTTATCCATTATACAATGTGTACAGCGTACCAATTCTTTCATATTATCACCTCTAAATTACTTGTTGAAAGAGCGTCTGCTCTCTACATGCCATGCAACCATAAGCAGCATGGTCATTATAAAGTATACAACACAGCTAGTCAACGCAACAGCTGTAGTGCCGTATTGGGGAATAAAAATAATATTTAAAGCAACTTGCAACACAATTCCTATCCCAGCAGCTATTAAATTTATCTTTTGTTTTCCAATAGAGGATAAAATATTGGCTATCGTTGCTCTCACCCCATTGTTAATAAACGATGCCATCAACAGCAAACGCATAGTTGAAACCGTGCTAATATAGGCTTCTCCATAAATAAAAGTTATCAAATATTCAGCAAAAAGAAAACATGCTAAAACGGCAATTCCCATTATTAATGATGTCAGCAACAATACAGTTTTAAATTTTTTCTTTACCCAAGCATAGTCCCTTTCATTTTCTTTCTTAGTAAAATAAGGGGCAATAAAAATACCTATGGCACTTGTTAATATAGATAAGTTTGCAGGTATTACACTTGCTATTTTATAGTCTGCTATCGCAGTTTCAGATCCTGTAAACTGACCAAGTAAAAACAAATCATTTAACATAAATACTGCCCATAAGCCATCGGTGAGCATTATCTGCAATGAGTATCTATTTAAAGATGAAGTAAACTGTTTCTCTAATCTTATGTTATTACACTTTGAAAAGAAACGGTTGATAATTAAATAAAAGCATGAAAAAGCAACAATAATATCTATAACCAATCGGAAAGTAACTGATAATTCCGCCCCGCTTAAGCCGGCGCCAATAACACGAGAAATTACCATCAAGGATGAACTTATAAACGAGACATATGAATATAGTTTGTTCTTAAATAACGCACGAATCGTTGAGAGGCTTGCATTCAAAATAAAAAGAAATGGTATACAGAGTACTAATAAATAGCCAATAACTCTATTACTCGCAAACACCTCCGGATGTGGGAATAATGCAATATAAAACATACCGAATATTACAATAAAAATATTTACAAGAGAACCTCTTTTTATTGCATACATATATGTCGATTTTTTCTCATCATAACTATCTGCTAAAACAACATATCTTTGCAACCCTGACGCAAGACCTAAACCCATCAGTATTGTTAGGTAACTTGAGAAGTTTTCATAATACGATAGAATACCGTATTCCGATTTATTCAAAAGCCTTACTAAAAAAACAGATCCGAAAAAAGAAACAAATTTAATTAGAAAACTGCCTGCAACAACATGGAAAGCTCCTTTTTCCTTTAATCCGATTATATTACTTTTTAGTTTTTTTAACATGGCATTCTCAAATATGATTCGATTTAATCCAATCTTCATGGGTATATTCATTCATGATAAAGTTTTTCATAGGTCTCCACCAATTTTCTCTTCTCATTTTTCCAACACAACTCCTCTTTTGCGTGTTTTATATTTTCTTTACATTGTAAATAGAATTTTTTATCGTTTTGCATTTTATTAACTGCTAATATAATCTCGCCTTTATCAAGCGGGTTTACGGTAATACCTATTTTATATCCATCAATAATTCTAGACAACTCGGGGAAGTCGCTAGCTATAATGGGTGTCAGTGACTGTATGTTTTCAAATAATTTGTTTGGCAGAGACAAAAAATAACTTCTTATCGAAGGTGGACTAATGATAACTGACAAGTCTACAGCGCCTACATATTGCCAAATTTTATCATACGGTACAAAAGGATGTAATAGCACTCTATCTGTGACCTCTTCTTGTTGTATTACCTTACGAATTTTTAGCATATTAGATTCAGTACCTTCGCCCAAAATTACAGCCACAGTATTTTCCGTATTAACTACTATCTTAATAAGCGTAGATATACCGCGGTTTGGCATTATTCCACCATGATACATAAGTATGAACGGTTCATCTTTTCTATGAAGTAAGTTTAAAAACTCTTTTCGACGCTCATTGCAAACAGCTTCATCTATATGCCAGTAATGGGGAATATTTCTTATAACAAGCGGCCTTTCCTTTAATTTATGTATTTTTACTAATTCATCGGCTATGCTGTCGTTTACAACTATAGTAAGCGCTGAACGCTTTATTAAAAAATATTCCAGATGAGTAATTATGAACACCATGAATTTACTTCTTTTTATATTTCTGCCTATTTCAAATTCGTGTGAATCATAAATGAGTTTAGGCTTGTTTTGCTTAAAAAGTGTGGAAAGATAACCTATAGAAAGCGCAATAATATCATGGCAGCTCAATACATATATATCATTAATTTTACGAATCCTAAAAACCCATACAAAAAAAGATATTACTTTATTAACAAAATCTAGCTTAAGAAAGTTAATATACTTTGTCTTGTACCTAAGAACATCAAAACCATCCACTTGTTCCCAAGTTTTATCCTTTTCAGATGTTCCTTTTGCGATTACAGAAATATCAAAGCCCGCTTCTTGCGCTGCTTCAATTTCACGCTTATCCCTATTCTCGTTTATAAACGCCCCAACTGTTAATTTTACTAATTTTTTATCGGTCTTTAAATTGCCCATATACTCTACTCCTTTTTCAGAATCAGTTTTTCAGAAAGTAAGCCTTTATAAACTTCATTAACAAACTTATTCACACACTTATCTCAATATAACTACTTGAAACATAAAAACATATTTTTGCATATATGCATGTATACATCTATCATATAAGCGCAGGTAGCGCATTCTTTTTTATTACAATTCTATATCTCCTATGTTTTGCTTAAACATAAAATTTTCAGTATTTAACAAATATCCCATCAATACATAAAACATAGGCCACTCTATGTAGCTACCTGAAAGCAGCAACGGTAAAATAGCAGAAAAAACCAAAACGACCAACAATATTTTATCTTTAAATTCTTTGCTTGAATCATATTTTTTTATTATTGCTCTTACAAAAAAAATCAATAACAAAGTACCTGGAATTGTTCCAAATTGTGTTAATATTTCTAGAAAAAAATTGTGTGAATATGTAGGTCCTATAGAAACACGCTTGCCAATTTCAATCCTTTCGTTAATGATGCCGGGACCGAAGAACAAATTTGAGGTTATCATATCCATGGAGGTGGAGAAAATTTCAATCCTTCCATCACTTTTTAAAAAGTCTCCTGACATAAGCAACCTTAATGATCTAGAATATTTCGTGAACAAAGGTTGGCTTATTAAGTATTCAAAGACATCGTTAAAAATACACAAAACCGATACAATTATAATTAAGAAGACGAGAAGAAAAATCTTCATTTTTATTGAACATCTATTTATTATTACTAAAACAAGCATCAATATTAGCAAAATAATCTCAAGCAATAATGGTCCACGTGTACCGGACATTATATTTACAATAACAGATATTAAAAGCATAACAACCGTGATAAGCTTAGGCTTATATAATATTGAACCCATCAAGAAAATAGACGCAACAAGCGTTTGATATCCGGTATACATACTATAGCCACTTGAACCGTGGTGGAAATGCTCTTCACGAAAAACAGTTACAGATAACAAACCAGCAACTACCATTAGTATGCCAGTGATTTCAAAGTTTTTCAGCACCTTTTCACTACTTTTTACTGTGGAAAACAATAAAAACAACGGAATGCCTCTAAGGACCATCGTGCGTAATGTTTTAATAAAGTACAACTTATCTTCGCTCATATAAAGAGACGATATAACTACCAAGACACCAAATAATGAAAACAAGAAGGTTTTACGATTTAACCGACTAAAAGTCACAGGAAAAACCACCAATGCAACCAATAATGCTAATAAATATAACAACAACATAACAACTTTCCCTGCACCCAAATAAATCGATTCAGCTAAATTGGACAAAATAAAATTGACAGGCGCAAAACACAACCAACAAATAATGCCATAGTTTATTATATTTTCAACACCTAGTTTCTTGATGAAAGTAACATAACTTTCATTTGATTTTTTCAACATATTTTTCCTCAATTATTAATTAAAATCACAGCAAATTAAACTTACACACTCCAACACAAATATCTAACTTTCAAATCCTAAAATACAATTCTAACAGCTTTTTCTCCTGGCTACCCCAATTAAATTCTTCTTCCACCGCTTTCCTTCCATTTTTCCCCATTTGCTCAGCTAAATAAGGATTATCCCTTAATGTTTCAATTGCTCGTGCAATTTGTTTTACATTGTCGGGCCGTACACAAATACCGCATTTATACTTATCAATTACCGCTTTAGAAAACGGGTATTCCGAAACAATAACTGGAAGTTCCATACCCATATATTCCAAAACTTTTGTGGGTAAATTATCGGTCTTTAAATATTGACCAACACCCTGCAAAGTTGCTGCTCCAACATTAGACCTATTATACAGGGACATCATTTTCTTCCTTGATAAAACCCCAAGATACTTTACACATGAAAATTCCTCCATTGCAGTCAAGGTGTCAAGATACTCTTTATCTATTCTCCCAGCAAGATATAGCCTTGCATTTGCCATATAAGCAGCTTTGACCAGTATAGTAATACCTCTCTCTTCGGTAAGTGAACCACAATAGACAACAATAAACTCAGAATTTGTTCTTGTTTTGCGTGACCTTTCTGCAGTCTTTAATTCATCTAGTAAGGGATGATTGTCAATAAATACTACCCTTTTAGCTCTGCCATCAAATATGTTTTTTCCTTGCATTGTACACGGAAAAATAACTGCGTCAAATCTTTTAGTACAATATGTTTCAAAACTAATATAAAAACTCGATAAAAGTTTTCTGATTATTGGTGATAAGTAGCGCTTTTCATTGATTTGTTCATAATAATTCTCATGCGAATCAAATATCACTTTTTTGCCTTTTCTTTTAAGTTTAATTCCATAAGGTAACAGTTCAGGATCATGTATATGGTATATTTCACAATCAAGCTCTAAAGCCTTTTTATATACTGCATTGGCTGTATATGTCATGCGCTTAATGCGTGAAGAAGGAGTCTGACCCACACCAACGATGTTGACTCCCATTTCTTGCCTACTATCCCCCGAAGCAACTAAATATACTTCATACCCTGCATTAGCTAAAGAAACACATTCTTTATAAAATATACGGGTATCATAACTGTTATGTACGCTTGTCATGTGGCATATTTTTTTCATTTAGTATCCTCAATTACTCTGATGAGCTTATCAGTAAGAACATTGTAATCGTATTTCTCAGCAGCTTTTCTTGCATTCACACACATGTCGTGATACTCATGTTTAGATAAATTCTTTATCTCAACTATTGCACTTACAAAATCCTCAATACTACTGCTATTTACATGAATGCCACATCTATAACGATCAATCATAGAATAATTTGCTTTTCCAAAAATAATCATTGGTCTCCCTGAAGCTAGATACTCAAAGCTTTTATTTAAACTTAATCCAAATCTAAACAAATCGCTGTCTTCTAAAATAAAAAAATTTACATCAGCCTTTGAATGAATTGAAGGAATATATTTTTTTTCAACTGGTCCCATAAAATAAACATTATGTATGGATTCTTTCTTGCAGCGCTCAGAAAGCATACTACGCTCACTCCCTTCACCAAATATTAAAAAATGAACATTTGTATCTTTTAATAATTGTGCAGCATCAATAACCTTGTCTATATTGTTTGCACGTCTAATGGAACCAGTGTATACCATCTTAAAAATATTTTTATCTTCTAAGATTTTGGAAGCATAACTAAACTTTATTAAGTTTTCGTCATACTTAGCCAAATCTACGCCATTATTTATATGATATATTTTATCAGTATCTATTTTCCCTCCCTCAAGCTGCGTCCATTTTTTTTCGTGCAGATATTCAACTCCACCTTCCATGGTGAAGATAATGGAATCTGCTTTTTCGTATATTCTTTTTTCTATTTTGTAGAGGAGCTTGATAATGGGATTGTTTGCACTGGCAAGTCCGTAAGCAACGATAGATTCTGGCCATAGATCCCTTATTTCACAAATACACTTTACATTAAAGCGTCTCGCAAGTTTTATTCCTGCAATTAATGATAGTGGATGAGCTGATGAAGCATAAATTATCGATGGAACACCTTGTTCTTGTGCACATTTTTCACCAACCTTAATAATATTTCTATAAAAACCAAACATGTTCAATATACGATTGAGACCATTTCCAGTATAATCACGACTTTTTACGTAAACAAAAGATACATCAATACTTTTTACATACTCTGTCATAGACAACCCTTTAAATTCATGAAAATACCCACAAGCATTATGCTTTGCATTACTGCAAAAAACCACCGGATTAAAGCCTCGTTTGCGTAATTGTTCAGCAAACATAAAGTGCCTTCCTCCAACACTAGTAGGTTCATCATTCTCAGGAATATTGCCAGCATAATGGTTAATTATCCATATGTTTTCATTTTTTTTCATATCGTGCAATTTTAATTACCAACCTTTATAACTTGTGCAGGCACACCTACCGCTGTACAATTAGCAGGCAAATCACGAACGACAACTGCACCAGCACCAACTATTGTGTTTTCACCTATGGTTAAGCCTTGGATTATTTGTGAGCCGTTGTTTATCGCTACGCTTCCTTGCCATCTCAAACCCTTTCTGTCTTTCGATCTATTACTTGTCATATGTACTTACATAAGCTTCTTAAGTTGCTAATTTTATTATTTTTCACTATTTCCTCCTTGATATTTTTTGTATACAGTCCCTCTTCATTGTCAAACCATATATACTGCATACCTAACTCCCTTGGTGCTCGAAAATCTTTATAAAGGTTATCTCCGACATACACGATTTGCGCAAAGGGTATTTGCCACCTTCTCTGCATAATGCGAAACGATATGTCACAAGGTTTACGAAACTCTATACCTCCGAGTTCATCAGTGACTATAATATCGTCTACAATTTTATCTAGTCCTAATGCTTTGATTTTGTTCCGCTGTCCATTTGGTCTACCATCCGTGACAATGCCTATTTTTATGCCTTTTTCTTTTAATGCGTATATTAAATCTAATGCTCCATCGTTAAATGTAAGTTTTGGTATATGCTCTCTATATATTTTCAGGCAAGTTTCTTTCTTGACGATTTGTCCTATTTCGTTTAGTAAAACATCAATAGCTGGTTTACCAGATATAAAATAGCGCCAAAGTTTTTGTTCTGCTCCCTTTATATCTAGATAGTCAGCAACAGCTTTATACCCAGATTTCACATATTCTTTCTCATTGTACAGGGTGTCATCGAGATCAAATATGACCCCCTTTATAGGCTGTTCTACCATACCTTTCTTAGTACATACACTTTGGTCATAGCGTGTGTATATTGCTCCGTCACTTATGATGTTGTCCGGTTTTATCTCTATATTAAGCAATAACTTTAGCAAAGCTTCAGCACTTCTTGCTCCAGCTTTCATAGAGAGAGGGGCACCTCCACCATAGCGGGGGTTTATCTCTATGAAATAATCTTCTCCTGTAGATTTTTCTCGGATAAGTTGAACTGTCATAGGCCCAACAGGTTTAAATCCGGAAATTATTCTTTTACATTCCCCAATTATTTTCTCGTCCATCGAGATTTGTGTCTTGAGTACTTCTCCAGCTCTTACTTGAAGCCTTATTCGGGGGGTAATGTATAAAGGACTGCCATCAAAATCACAAAATATATCTACTGTGTATTCTGTTCCGTCTATAAAAGGTTGAATAATATAATCACCTATGTGATTAGCATATGATCCCAACTCTTTTTTTGTTTTTACTTTAAAAGCATTGATACTGCCACTACCATCTTTGGGCTTAATAAAGCATGGATAAGTTCCAGAATAATCTCGCCAATTATTAATGGTCTTAGGTGTGTTACAATTGCATGATTCAAAAAAGTTTGCAGTTTTATTTTTATCTCTGCATATCGCTATTTTGTCAGGTTTGCTAATAAGTATTTTAGTATTAGTAAACAATGATACATTTTGACTAAGAACAAGTAAATCAGTATCTATTGTCGGGATGAGTAAATCTATCTTGTCTTGTTTACATATTTGAACCAACTCCTCAATATAATTCTCATTCGTCATCGCACAGACTATTCTCGTATAATCACAATAGGTTAATGCTGGAGCAGTGCCAGACATATCTGCTCCGTATATTTTGAGATTGATATTTAGGTTTAGAGCAGCTTCCCTAAATGCTTGAGTTAACTCAACCCTTCTTCCTATTCCAGTAAATAAGATACGTAATTCTTTCATACCTTTCTCCGTTCTGCCACATTAGTGCATTAGCTCCTATAATTATGAGTTTTTTAGCGCTCTGCTCTCCATGTACTAACAACTCCCTCGGGTGTTCCTTTAAACTCTTCCATTGTTTCTGATATTGCAGAGTTAATGCCTTCTTGTTTAATAAAAACTTTTCGAATGGTCTGAAAAAGAATCTTCAAATCTCCTTTAAATGTAATATGATTCACATACCAGACATCCATTGCAAATTTGTCTTCCCATGAAACTGCGTTTCTTCCATTAACCTGTGCATATCCGGAAAGACCGGGTCTCACAGCATGCCGCTTCCGTTGCTCCTCATTATATAAATCTCGATACTTTACAAGTAAAGGTCTCGGACCAATAACGCTCATATCTCCTTTTATTATATTGAATGCTTGAGGCAGTTCATCCAAACTCGTTTTTCTTAAGAGACGCCCATATTTGTTGAGCCGAATATTATCCGGAAGAAGATTACCAGCCTTATCCCTTCTATTGTCCATCGAGCGAAATTTAATAAGTTTAAAAATTTTTTCATTTTTTCCTAGGCGCTCCTGAACAAAAAAAGGATTTCCTCTCATTAAAACAAACCCAAAAATAATGAGAATTATATAAAGCCAACAAAACACAACAACCGCTACCATTCCACAAATAAAATCCAAAGGTCTTTTGAAATATCTTTCGAACGAACCAAACGGCTTATGTTGTTTCATTTCTTTTTCCTTCCTATAATTAATATTATTCAAAGCAGGCTCTAATAATTTCAACAATCCTTGTTTGCTGCTCTTCAGTCATTTTATTATCTGAGGGTAAACAAACACCACGAGCAAAAATTTCAGCACCTACATCTAGTATTTTTCCAGGAATATAAGCATTTGTCATCGCCCTACCGGAACCATTTTTAGTTATAAACTCATGCATTCTATACATTGGTTGCATATGCATTGGTTTCCATATAGGTCTGCCCTCAGCATTGATGAAGCTAATAGCTTCCAAAATCTCAGTAGGACATGATTTCCTACTTTCTGGCACATATAATGCCTTGGCATCATCACGAACTTGTTCACACATTGCATCCGCATCAATAATCATAGCGCTTATCCAATAATTCGGAACACATTTCTCTCCATCAAACGGGTTCATTCTAATAGGTAAATTCTTTAATCCTTCACTATATCTTTCGTAAATAGCTTTTTTCTGTGCAATATGCTCTTCTAAATACTTATATTGACCTCTGATTACACCAGCAACAACATTGCTCATACGGTAATTGTATCCAACCTCTTCATGCTGATACCAAGCCGCATTTTCCCTTGCTTGTGTGGACCATTTTCTTGCTTTATTAGCATCCTCGAAACTGTTGGTAAGAAGGCAACCACCGCTACTTCCCGTGATAATTTTGTTGCCATTATAACTAACAGCACCATAATCGCCAAAAGAACCGCATTGTCTTCCTTCCCAAGTAGCACCCAAAGCCTCGGCCGCATCCTCAATCAACAATGCACCATGTTTTTCACATATCTCTTTAATTTGTCTTACATTTCCAGAGAAACCATATAACTCAGCATAAACAACTAATTTAACCTCTGGATACATTTTAAAAGCTTTTTCTAATGCTTCTGGATCCATATTCCATGTGTCATAATCCGTATCAATAAATACAGGAATACCACCCTCATAAACAATTGGGTTTACCGTTGCTCCGAAGGTCATATCCGAACAAAAAACTCGTTTTCCCTCAACTGCTCCATGCCCAACCACCGGTTTTCCATAAAGTTTTTCACCCGCTAGTTTTACACAAATATGAAGTGCCGCAGTACAACATGACAATGCAACCGCATATTTAACCTCAGCCTTTTCTGTAGCAATCCGCTCAACTTCATTAATATTTTCACCTACAGTTGACATCCAATTGCTTTCATATGCCTGTTGAATATATTTCATTTCATCACCATGCATGGTGGGGGTTGCAAGCCAAACCTTCATATCAAAAGGCTTGAAACTTTCTCTTTTTGTTAACATAAGGTTACCTCCTATGCTATATTAAATCGCCAATATAAAGAAATCGAATTTTTAAAAAGGATGAGAAGTTACAATAACTTTCCAACGCTCGTACTTGCCTTTTTAAGCTTTCCTCATCTCTTTTTAATCTTCTTTCTTCCTGCGGCTCCTGGGGTAGCTAGTTTTTTCCATATATTCCCATATAGTTTAGCTTTTATAGGGATTTCCAGCTCATCTCGTCCGTTGATTTGCGCCCAACCGGTAAGACCGGGGAGCACATCATTTGCTCTATACTTGTCCCTTTCAGCAATCAAATCATCCTGATTCCATAGAGCGGGTCGGGGACCAATAACGGTCATTTCACCTTTTAAGATGTTGAAAATTTGGGGCAACTCATCCAAGCTGGTCTTACGTAAAAATCGACCTACTTTGGTGATATACTGATCGGGATTGGAGAGCATATGGGTGGGCATATCCTTGGGGGTATCGGTACGCATGGTGCGGAACTTCATGATGGAGAAGGTTTTCTTATGTAGCCCCACACGCTTTTGACGGAAAAAGACGGGGCCTTTGCTTTCTAATTTAATTAGCGCGGCAATAATTAGAAATAGAGGTAAAAGCACAATAGCTCCTACCCCTGATAAAACGAGGTCAATCGCTCGTTTTCCATACGACCGGTAAAAAGAATGCATCAAGTCCTCCAAGTTTCCTTTGAAACTACAAACATTATATCACAAAAGATTTGTTAATTAAACGCTTGTTCTCTCTGCTAATCCTGAAATCATCTGTAATAAAGAATTTTTTCATTTTTTCGAGGTCAAAACGCGTCACGGCATAATCCTTTCCCACAAAAAAACTTAGTGTTTTCAACGCTTCCCAGCCCTTCCGGCAAAATTCCATCATCGGAACCCTATGGTTCTGCTATCTCTACAGCACATTATTTCACAAAACAAATCCATTTTCGACTTCCAACTATTAAATCATCGCATCTTTAAGTTTGAGCTTTGTATCATTGCCCCGCCCCAAACTCCTGCGATGCTTTTGTCCACACGAAGGGCAGCCACACTAGGCGAGTGTTTGAGTCGAAAGATATGGAAAGGCAGATATTGCGGTTATGGCGGTCTATTTTGTGTACTGTGCCCACATGGTCTTTAAGGGGACCATCTATAATGCGGGTTTCATCGCCCACGCTAATGGCCTTGGAAACACCAAGTAAACCTTCATGATTGTAGAGCCAGTTTGCGAAAGACTTGTCTTCACCTGATAGCAGGAAGCTGTAGCTTTCATCATACCTTAGAAAGCGGTACACCTGCTCAAGGCGCAATATCCTATCAAAAGGCGGCGGTTCATCAGAATATAAAAAAAGATAGCCCGGGAGTATAAGCTTATTTACTAGGCTTTTAACTCCATTCCGGCTACGGTGCTGTTGTTGCATTACGGGGATAACAAAGGTACCTGGGGCAAGCTCCATTATGAGGTCTTTCAATTTGTTTTCCTGACCACTCTTACACTGTATACAAAAGCTTAATTTTTTATCTGTCATAATGCAGCTCCTTGTTTCCTCGTATATTAGGGGAAAATTTAAGCTTTGCTTTAAGCCTATGTAGTTTTTTGTAGCAATCACATAATTTTCATTATGCTATGGCTTACTACCTACGCAAGAAAAACTAAAGCTTTTTTCTAACTCGCATAGTATTATGGCACAGCTTCGCCATAACGCACATGCGCCCCATGCAAGTCTATTTACCCTAGCCCTTCCCCACCGCAAAGCGTATGGCTTAGGATTTCGGGTTTGTATGCACCGCCTTGTATTGCGCCGCTTTAGCTACCAAGGAGTTTTCCTTGGTGATGTGATTGTAGCAAGTTAATTATGCAATGTCAATGTTTGCACTGTTTCCTGTGTATCCATCGAATAGATAAGTCAAAACTAACTCACTTAATTTACAATGTTTTTCGCCCGTTTTTGGATTTTATTCCGAATATTTGCTATGTAAAATCTACTTATAGTTTCCATCACAGTACAAGCAAGTTTTGATGACTAAACTTATTAACTATATAAAAACACAACTTAAGTTCAAAATGCGTTTGATTTCTCTACAATTACAACACCACCCACTATACCCACAATTGAAAAACCTACCGTATAAATGTATAATACAACACAAAACACTAAGGAGGAATATATGAATATACTACGCCCAGACATCACTATGGAAAATGACCTGCTAGACTTTCTAAACTACGTATTCAGCCAGGCGCATAGACCCCATGATTTTAAGAAACTGCTGCCTAAAATTTATGCAAAAGAAGGTTTTTCTAATATACATATAATCGCTGCGAAAGATGACAGATTAAAAGGCGCAATTGCTATGTTGCCTCTCACTATTAAACTTGGCGATACGGGCAGCCTTTCAGCGGGGTATATAGGCAGCGTAGCTGTACACCCCTATTCACGGGGAGAAGGCATAATGAAAACCCTTATGGAAAAGGTACATACGCAGGCGGAGCAAGAAGGCATTGACATGCTGATACTCGGCGGAAGGCGGCTTAGATACAACTATTTCGGCTATGAAAATTTCGCCACAAGGCTCTCTTTTAAACTTGGGGAAGGCAGTTTTAGGCACGGTATGGCGGATATAGATACAGGCACAACCAGCCTTAAGCCTTTTTCTAAAGCAAGTGAAAAAGAATTAAATACCGCCTATGATTATTTTGATAGATACATAAAGTACTGCGCCAAACGCAATAGAGAGGATTTCCACAGCATATCTATAAGCTATGAAAACCTGCCTTACTTGGTTTTAGAAGATAATACCGTAAAAGGCTATATGATTACCGCTCCAAACGGCGATATAAGAGAAATTGCGATTGAAGAAGAATATGTCCTCCCTGTGCTTAAGCTTTGGTTAGCTGAAAAGAAAGCAATAAATGTAAATGCTCCACTTTGGAATAAAAAGCTTATAAACATACTTGAAAAGATAAGTGAAAGTATGTCCATTTCCGAAGATGCCATGGTTAAAATATTCAATTTTGAAAAGGTACTTAGCGCATACTTAAACTTTAAGGCATCATATACAGACTTGCTAAACGGCAAAGTAGTTGTAGAAATAAAGCCCAGCGGAACATATGTTATAGAACTTACAGATGGCAAAGCCAGTGTTTATAAAACACAGGAAAAACCTGATATATCAATGGATGAGCGTAATGCTGTAAGGCTTCTTTTAAGCCCACTCGGTACAAGTTTTAGTGAAAGCGCGCTATTTTACAACTGGCTACCGCTAGTGCCTGAACTACCCCAAGCGGATTGCTTTTAATGCCTTGCAAATACCACTTAAAAACATGTATAATATAGATGTTTCATTTTAAGGAGGTATTATGAGGAGCTTCAGTCGCTTCATACTAAAGCATAGGAAACTTGTAATCGGGTTAACCGCTGTGCTTTGTATAATAAGTTTTTTCGGTATGCTAACGGTAGATGTCGACTATGACATGGCAAACTACCTACCCGATGATTCCCCCACAAAAAAGGCTCTTGATGTAATAGGAACGGATACACCAAATTTAAGGTTTTATGTGCCCGATGTGCCGCTTAACGAAGCCGTATTCGTAAAGGAAAAGATACTCGCCTGTGAGCACATATTAGGCTGCCTTTGGCTAGATGATACATATCCCCTGCAGGGTATTCCACTTGAAACGGTACCTAGCGATACTCTTGTGCATTGGTATGCAGATGGCGGAGCTCTTTACCAAGTTACGGTTGACCCTTCCTATTATGCGAAAGCCTTTAACAACTTAAAGGAGTTATACCCGGACAGTATAGCTGCCGGCAATGCGGCAAACCAAGCGAGGATAATAAGCGTTTCCATGCAGGAAATCGCCCGTATTATACCCTATATTTTGCCAATAGTAATTATTATACTTATATTTGCAACCAGCAACTACTTTGAGCCGTTGCTATTCCTTCTGGCTATTGGTGTTGCCATACTGCTTAACGAAGGCAGCAACTACTTTTTGGGTAAGGTTTCGTTTGTTACAAGGGCAAGCAGCGCAGTACTTCAGCTTGCAGTATCTATAGACTATGCTGTATTCTTGCTGCACCGCTTCGCAGAGTATAGAGAAAAGGGCTACGACAATGAAAAAGCCATGGAAGAAGCCATGGTGCAGTCCGCCTCGTCCATAGCCTCAAGCGCTATGACCACTGTATTTGGTTTCCTTGCGCTTATGCTAATGGAATTCAAAATAGGCAAGGATATGGGCGGCGTGCTTGCAAAAGGAGTATTATTAAGCTATCTATCTGTAATGATACTATTGCCCGCAGTGGCAATATCCTATACAAATTTGATAGATAAAACCACCCACAAACCTTTCATGCCCTCATTCACTAAGTTTTCAAAATGGGTGATTAAAAGGGCTGCGCCGCTTGCTATAATATTATTAATTCTTATACCTCCTGCATTTTTGGGGCAGCAGAACAATACATTCATATATGGGTCCGGCGGTATGCATGCCCCTGATTCCGAGGTAAAACAACAAGCAAATCAGCTTGATGAAATGTTCGGGCAGAGCCAACAGATGCTGCTGCTAGTAAATCAGGGCGATATGGCAAAGGTAAACGCCCTATCAAATGAGCTAAAAGATGTAGACTATATAAGCACAGTTATATCCTACCCAAATGCAGTAGGACTTACTATGCCGCCTGAAATTGTACCTAAAGACCTGCTTACGAATTTAAGGCTTGACGGATATGATAGGATTATACTCGCAGCAAACACAAACGAAGAAAGTTCTGAAGCTTTTAAGGTAGTTGAACAGGTACGGGAGATTACAGAAAAACACTACGGCGAAGATTACCTGCTTGTAGGCGAAAATGTAGCCAATTTAGATATGAAGGATTCCATAACCTCCGACAGTATGAAAGTACTGTTGGGAGGACTGCTTGCAATAGGCGTAGTGCTGCTTATTAACTTCAGAAGCCTATCACTACCACTTATTCTACTTACAGTAATAGAGGGCGCAGTGTGGATAAACCTATCACTCCCCTATTTTACAGGGCAGGATTTAAACTACATAGGCTACCAGATTGTTTCCAGCGTGCAGCTTGGCGCAACTGTAGACTATGGCATACTGCTAACCCAACGCTACCTTGAAGCAAGGCGCACTATGAACAAACGCGATGCGGCTGTATTCGCCCTTAGCGTAAGCACAGGGTCTATACTGCCCCCGACACTTATACTTACAAGCGCGGGGCTGCTGCTTGGAGTAGTATCATCAAACGGAATAATAAGCCAAATGGGAACCATACTCGGCATAGGTACTGCCCTATCGGCATTTATGGTGCTTATACTATTGCCGCATTTGCTTGTTATGTTCGATAAACTAATACAGAAGACCACCTATGAAGGTAAGGAGTTTTTAACAGATGAAAAAGCATAAAATATTACTGCTGCTTGTACTGATATTTTCATTCGCTGTATCTTTTGCGCTTGGAGAAGTTAAAAAAACTGAGATAGTGTACGCTAATTTAGATAATTACGGTAAACCGCTCGGTTTATATGTAATAAATAATTTTGAAAGCGATACTGACGCAAGCGTTGTGGATTATGGTGTATATGACGCAGTATTTCCCTTAAGCAAAGTTGACGGCATAAGCTATAAGGACGATGAAATAAGCTTTGACATGCCAAAGGGCAGGTATCAATATCAGGGTAACCTAGTTGATAGAGATCTACCTTGGAATATAGCTGTAAGCTATAAATTAAATGATATTGAAATTAAAACTGAGGAGCTTTCAGGCGCTGAAGGTAAACTTGAAATCGCCATAGCTATTACACCTAAAGTAACTGAATTTACAGATAATTTAACTCTTCAAATAAGCGTATCGTTGCCTTCAGACAAGGCGTTTAACATAGTTTCTGAAGGCGCAACTATAGCAGTAGCCGGCACTAACCACACACTCGCCTTTGTAGTACTCCCCACTATGGGCGCCGAATTTACAATAACCGCAAATGTAGAGGATTTCCACATGCCTGGTATGCAGTTTGCAGGTATAAACATGGGTATGAGCAATGAAATGTACACGGAATATATAAAAAAATTAGTTGCAGACCTACCTATAGCAGACATGGTTGAAAACATGGCAGCAAATATGTTCCCAAAGCAGGTGGCGTCAAAATCCTTTGTGGATGAAAGAAACGGCAAGATTGAATCCCTACAATTCGTATTTTTAAGCGAGGGAATACAAGCAAAGCCCGTGCCCATCAAGGAGATGCCCAAGGAAAAGACAGACGAAGGTTTTATGGATAGGCTCCTAGGTTTATTTAGCAAATAAAAGCCCCGTGGGAGGTATAATTTGCTTAGAAAATCAAAGGTAGATGAATTTGAAAGCTTTATCGCTCCATATGAGAGAGGTATCTATTTCACCTGCCTTAGGATACTAGGTCATGTGCAGGACGCAGAGGACTGCGCCCAGGATTGCATATTAAAAGCATACAGAAGCTTTGACAGCTTCAGGGGCGATAGCGAACCTTCAACATGGCTTTACAGGATAGCATACAACTGCTGTATAGACCATATAAAAAAACGTAGGGGCGTAATATCCCTTGATGCACTCATAGACGATGGAGTGGATTTTGAGGACGACAACGATGATATATCCCCCTATTTAAGCTTAGAAGAGAGCGAACGCAAACGCCTGCTTATTGAAGCGCTATCGGAATTACCTTATATATTCAGGTTTCCGGTAGTGCTTTGTGATTTAAGAGGGATAGATTATGATAAGGCAGCGCAAATAATGGATATACCTCTTGGCACGCTTAAAAGCAGGCTTAACAGGGCTAGAAAGAAGCTTAAAAATATTTTAATTAAAAACCGGGAACTTTTTCTATCTTCCGACAGTCTAATTGATGAAGGGAGGGAAATAAATGAACTGTAAAGATGCAAGAACCCTCCTTGAGGCGAAGGAAAGAACCCCTATGCAGGAAGAGCAGCTAAACGAACACCTTGAAAGCTGCGAAGATTGCAGGAGTTTTTCCATATACCGCCTTGACTGCCTTACATTAGACGATGAAACTCCATTGCCTGAGAGCTTTAAGTCTAACTGGAGGCAGAGCATCAAAGAGGAGGAAAAAATGAAAAAACCCGTATTAAGCCCCAAAGTCAAGCGTATACTTTCGCTTGCAGCAGTGTTTGTGTTGGTAATTGCAGGTACAATAATAACAAAGGATAGCACCACCCCAAGCAAGACCGACGATTATAATTATAACGATTATGCAATGCCACCTACAGGCTTGGTATCAGGTTATGGCAATGCAGATTATGCTTTAGATGAATACGCTTTATACGAAGAAGCAGCTCCGCAAAGCGCTGAAAAGTCAGCCTCAATGGACGCGACCATGCGCTCGGCAAGAGATTTGGCTGGCGGTCAAACCGAGGTAAAATACCCCGCAAAGCTTATACGCACGGTAGATATGTCTATATCTACCCGAGAATTTGATGAGGATTATCAAAAAATAATCGCCAGCCTTAAAAAGCTTGGCGGCTACGTGGAATCTTCAACTATAAACAGCAAAACTTCATATAGGAGGCAGGCAGATTTATTTTTAAGAGTTCCGCAAGAAAAGCTTGACAAGTTCCTAGAAGATATTGGCGGACTTGGAAGGCAGCTTTCATTTAGTGAAAGCGCAGAAGATGTAAGCGAAAAATATGCAGATACTGAAACCCGCCTTGAAACCCAGCAGGAAAAGATGAAACGCCTGCAACAGATGTTATCCAAAGCTACATCAATAGAGGAGCTGATAATTATTGAAAGCTCAATTGCAGATACGCAGTACCAGATAGATAGCCTCACAGGCTCCTTAAAGGGCATGGATAGCAGGGTAAACTACTCCCCCGTATATATATCACTAATAGAAGAGCGCCCGTCAGATATAGAACAGGTTAAGGAAGCCAGCCTTGGCGAAAGGATAACAAGCGCATTTTTAAACAGCATTGAAAGCATAAAGGATTTCCTCTCAGATTCACTTGTGTTTGTAGTAAGTATAGCACCAATAATTATAGCTTTACTTGTTGTTATTATAATAATACACAGAGCCATTAAAAAGAGGAGGAAAAAAAATGAAAAATAAAGCTTTAGCCCTCCTTGCCGCAATACTCTTGATTATTTCAGTATTGCCTGTATATGCAGATGTTGAAGGTCCACAGTTAATATCAACAGGCGAAGGCAAGGTATCCCTGCTTGCAGACACCGTTAGCTTTACCATAGGCGTTAGAACTGAGGATATAAAAATAAAAGACGCCCAGAGCAACAATAAACAACAGATGATAAAGCTCATAAACGCCCTTAAAGAAAACGGCATAGCAAAGGAAGATATACTAACTAGGTACTATAATGTTGAAAGCCTTCTGGGGTATGAGCTATCAAGCGGCAATGAACCTAAATACCTTGTAAGCAATATGATTTATGTAGTTCTAAGGGATGTAAATAAACTGGACAGCGTACTTGACGCAGCGTTTGAAAACGGAGCAAACACACTTTGGGATATAAGCTTTTCCTCTAGTAAAGCCGAAGAAGCATACCAAAAGGCGCTCAAGTTGGCGGTAGAAAATGCCAAACAAAACGCAGAAGCACTTGCCGAAGCCGCAGGACAAAAGCTTGGGGATATAATAGAGATAGACCAATCCGGCTACAGCCCCGCTACATTTGACATATACAACAATATGGATATGGTAGCGGAATCCTCAAGGGATAGCAGCCTTATTACAGGAGATGTATCTGTAAGCGCAAGCGTTACTATAAAGTATTCACTTAAAAAAGGACCTATTTTCCCTTAGTTTTTGACAGTACAACAATTTAAAATAATATACCTATTGCTTAACATGCTTTAAACCTAAACTCTAGCACGGAAAGGAGCAAATATGAAAAAACGCCATATTATAATCGCTCTACTGTTTCTAAGCCTTATATACGGCGTTGCCCTATCCGCCACAAATAAGCTTGAGATAAGCAGCGAGCAGAAGCTGAATGTACAGTTCAAAGCGTTTAGACATTACCTAGACAATCTACCCGCGGAGCAAAGGCAGGCTTGGCTTGAAGAATTGCAGTATATAATATCTGAAGCCTCACACAACCCGCAGGAAACAGCTGATACATCTAGCGAAACAATGGTATGGATACCAAAGTCCGGCAAAAAGTATCACAGCACATCCTCATGTTCCAACATGAAAAACCCTTCATGCGTAACATTATCCGAAGCTAAAAGCAGAGGATTTACACCTTGCAAGAAGTGCAGCCCACCTAAGTAAATAATATATGCTCTATAAAGTAAACCATAAAACTAACCCCCGATTGCATATAGTCGGGGGTTAAATTCTACTTAGCCGCAAGCGGATGAATATTTGGCTTATCAGAAGTGAAGAAACCTGCGCTTACATCAATATGTGATAGTCCATCTCTCATGCACCTAAGAGAAACCTTGGTATCGCTAACTCTAAGGCTGAATATTATATCCTCTAAACCTCGTATCTCCCTATTGTAGTTTACTACAAGGCTGTTTAGAGGGTTATTACGCAGCCTGTCTTCTCCAAGCAAATCAGAGAGCCACATGGCGCATTTTGTGTTGTTTACATGGCCGTTTAAATCAAGGTCTGAATATTTGGGGCTATATGTTGTAAGCCTTTCATCAGCGTCTACTATTTCTGCGCTTGAGGGAAAGCCCATAGGCTTTTCAAGCTCAGTATTTTGCGGCATGGCATTTTCAAGCCACTCAAGCCTTGTCATAGAAAGCGTTTTTATATCCATAACAGTCCAGAAGCTTGAGGCGTTTATAAGCCTATCGCCATTTTCATCGTCTATATAGAAAAACCTAGGAAATATTCCCCTCCTAACTTTAGTTGGGAAAGTACTTACAGTAATCTTTTCAATATATAAAGGGTAACGCAGTATTTGAAGCTCTGTGCGCGTTAGCACCCATACTGCACCCGATTTAAGCACCGCTCCCCTTCCGCAGCCAAGCCGCTCAGAGTGTTCCCCTGCTATTTCCTGAAATAAAATAAGCATATTATCAGGGCTGAACCTGCCGAATCTATCGCACTGTCCCGCCCTTACAATCATCTCTTTAGTCAGAATATCCATATTATAACCTCCTTTGTTTATTATAACATAAAGTTAAATAATATTTCCAAAAATAATGAAACAAGCTCAAAAAATCATAGTTAATACAATCCAAAGTAATGTTTTTAGCGTTTTTAATGTTATAATGTCGCTTATAGGAGGTAGATTATGCCGATTACTGACATGTTGACTAGAAACGCGAGGGATTTCGCGAGTGAAACCGCGCTTGTCGAAATAAACCTCGACCTACAGGACAAACACCATGTAATATGGAGCGAGTATGAGCTTATAGAAAATAATCCCGCAGGCGAATATAGACGGGAGATGTCCTGGCAGGTATTCAATGAAAAAGCGAACCGCTTTGCCCACCTGCTCTTAAAGCGTGGCATTAAAAGAGGTGATAAAGTAGCCATACTTATGATGAACTCCCTTGAATGGCTGCCCGTTTATTTTGGCATACTCAAGGCGGGCGCAGTAGCTGTGCCGCTTAATTACCGTTATAGTGAAGAAGAGATACGTTATTGCCTTAACCTGTCTGATTCTTGTGCCCTTATATTTGGACCTGAATTTACAAGCAGGCTTGAAGATATATATCAAAATTTAGACCAGATACGCCTATTACTATTCTGCGGTGAGGATAGACCCTGCTTTGCGGAAAGCTATGACAGGCTTGTGGGCAACTGCCCATCCAGCGACCCAGATATACCCATAACAGATGATGACCTTGGCGCCATATATTTTTCATCCGGTACTACCGGTTTTCCAAAGGCTATACTGCACAAGCATAGAATGCTGACACAGGCAGCCGAAATGGAGCAAAAACACCATAAGCAGGAACATGATGATATATTCCTTCTTATGCCGCCGCTATATCACACCGGCGCTAAAATGCACTGGTTCGGCAGCCTTATAAGCGGCTCCAAGGCGATAATACTGCGCGGCGTTAAGCCGGACTGGATACTGCGCACAATCTCAGAAGAAAAAGCAACCATAGTATGGCTGCTCGTGCCATGGGCACAGGACATACTCGACTATATCGAAAAAAACCCCGAAGAGGTTTCAGGCTATGAGTTCTCCCAGTGGAGGCTTATGCATATAGGCGCTCAGCCCGTGCCGCCCAGCCTTATTAAAAGATGGCAGGAGTATTTCCCAGGGCAACAATATGATACCAACTACGGACTAAGCGAAACAGGCGGTCCCGGCTGCGTACACCTTGGGATAGAGAACATACACAAGGTAGGCGCGATAGGCAAAGCTGGCTATCGCTGGAAAACCAAGATAGTTGACGATAATGGCGTTGAAGTTAAAAAAGGCGATATAGGCGAACTTGCTCTATTTGGTCCCGGAGTTATGATGGAATACTTCCGCAATAAAAAAGCCACTGAGGAAACGCTTAAGGACGGTTGGCTTCTAAGCGGCGATATGGCGCGGGAAGACGAGGACGGCTTTATATACCTTGTAGACCGCAAGAAGGATGTTATTATTACCGGCGGCGAAAACCTATACCCGGTAGAAATAGAAGCCTTTTTGCGCAGGCACCCCGCAATTAGGGATGTAGCCGTAATAGGTTTGCCCGATGACAGGCTTGGCGAAATTGCCGCAGCTGTGGTATCCGTAAAACATGATATGTACCTTGATGAAATAGAGCTTGAAGAGTTTGCAAAAGGTCTCCCCCGCTACAAGCGCCCGCGCAGATATATATTTGATGAGGTGCCGCGCAATCCCACAGGCAAGATAGAAAAGCCCCTGCTCCGCAAACGCTATGGCGTACTTCGCCTTGTTGAAGAGCAAACAGAAAGATAAACAGCTTATTAAACAAGTAATTAAGTTGTTTATTACAACAAATTAAAAGTGGCACTCAAAATCGGGTGTTGCTTTTTTTATGCGCAAGTGATACATTCCATTCATTGCATAATGGAGGGAAACAGTGAAGGACGAAAAGCCGGCAAAAGACAAGCTATACTCAACCATATTCTTTTCAACGCTAAAACTTAGCGCATTCACATTCGGCGGCGGCTATGTAATAGTACCCCTTATGAGAAAGCGCTTTGTTGAGGAACTAGGCTGGATTAACGAAGAAGAAATGCTAGATTCAATTAGCATAGCCCAAACTTCACCGGGACCCATAGCCGTAAACGGCTCGCTACTCGTAGGGTATAGGCTTGCCGGCTTTAAGGGCGCCGCAATTGCAACACTTGGCTCAATACTGCCGCCATTTTTTATAATAGCGCTTGTTTCATACTTTTACGATTTGTTTAGGCAAAACACATATATCTCCGCTGCCATGCAGGGTATGCAGGCGGGTGTTGCGGCTGTTGTTTCATGTACAGTTGTGGATTTAGCATTTGGCGAAGGCAGGCGAGGAGGCGTACTATCAATATTTCTTATGGCAGCATCGTTTGTATGCGTATATTTTTTAAAATGGCATGTTTTGTTAATATTTCTAATAAGTGCTGTGATTTCCTTTATACATTCCCGCATTAACGGGAGCAAAAAACCATGATATACCTGCAACTTTTCTTGAGCATGGCAAAGATAGGCGCTATGAGCATTGGCGGCGGATATGTAGCCCTGCCACTTATACAAGAGGAAATAGTAAACTTTAGAGGTTGGCTTACACAAGCAAGCTTTAGCGACCTTGTTACAATATCCGAAATGACCCCCGGTCCCATAGCTATAAACGCATCTACATTCGTAGGTTTGCAGGTGGGCGAATTTTTGGGTGCTGTAATAGCTACGCTTGGCTGTATACTTCCCTCTAGTATAATAATAAGCATACTCGCCCATGTTTATAAAAAGTACAGAAAACTTGATACATTTAGTGAAATCATGTGCGGTTTAAGACCTGCGGTAATAGGCATGATAGCATCCGCTGCCCTATCCCTTGTGCTTTTTGCTATATTCAATAGTGGAGCGCCATCGCTTAACATATCAGATATAAACATATACGGCATAATAATATTTATAATCGCAGTGCTGCTTATGCGGGTATTTAAGCTAAGCCCTATAAAAACTATGCTTATAAGCGGTGTGCTGGGTGTGATTGCGTATGCTGTTATTTGATGTGAAATACGCCTTGTTATGGTAATTTATTAATTGCTCCTATAGGTTTTTCAAAACCAAAATCAAAAGATATATTGATAGGCTTTATCTCCTGCAAAAATACTCTCAAACTGCGAGTTTAGTATACTATATCTCAAAACGCACCACATTCAAGCCTAGCGACTTCCAACCCACCATTCCGGCAAAGTTTACTTGATTATCGTTAGATAATCTTAACCGATATTACTTTGTGATAGCAAGCTTATCTATATTGGTATCTAAATAGTCTAGAAACGCATTCGCTTCATTCATAATTATTTCAAATGCATTAGAGTATGAAGTGTCTCCTATCCCAAACACTTTGGCAATTTTTTCATAATTTTTCCCTTTTCTATGAGCAATACTGGCTGAACGAAGTTCTTGAAGATTTCTAAGAAATTTCACTACATCTGTATAGTCAGTCAGACCTTTCGTCTGAAAATATTTTTCTAATATTGAAATGCTTCTACGAATTTCTTCTGAAAGTTGAAGACCTTCTTTTAATTTCTTTTCATTTAAGGAGTCAATCAATAATTTGGTTAGTGCGAGAACTTGAGAATCAAACTCCGGCTGAGATTCCAAAAGAGGAATCCTAAGTCCGGACAGAGCATATTTATCATTGTCGTGTAACGGAAGAAACAACGGAAAGCCAAGCTTATTCTCAAAAGTTTCATTTATTTCTTTATATTTGTGCTGAAATGTAAATATTGGAGATTCTGACGGACTGAACACACCTAAAAAATCTCTAATAAATTTTGATTCACTCAACTTCCCATCAATTGCTATATTATATGTTTTCCAATATTTTTGCTCATCATTATCAGGAAGATCTCTACCCAAATCTCCAAGATAGGCTGAAACATAATCAGATCTTTCATTGTCAATTTGTAATGACCATAGTGCTCCACATCGTATCATGTCAGACTCGATAGAATATCTATCAGGATTGTTGTAATATTTTTGCAATACTTCTCTCCGGAAGAAAACTGGTGTAAGGTAGTGTGGTGCGTTGGGATTCTTACCATAATAATCTGCAAGTTTTGATGGATCGGAAGTAAAGGTTAAGTCATCTCCATCATCGTTAACGCCAATAATAAAATCCTCATATTCACGATTATTCTCATCATATGGCCAGTACCCACAATCTTTAATTGGACAACCGTGTATTGCAAATTTTGCATAAATATGTGAGGAAAACACTTCTTTTGCAATACCAGCCTTATCAAAGAAAACACTATAAATTTTATTATCAGTCTTCTCTGTGTAATTCTCCGCATTGATATCTGGATCATGTATATCTAAATAATAATGACTACTAATATGAATAAGCATTGCCATTTCTTTGACGGCAAGATAGCGTATTAGATATTTTCTATGTACCGTCACAAAATCGTTTTCGATTTTCACAACTACTGTGTTATTAGTAAGGTCAACATATTCATTTTTCTCTCTGTCAAAATATAAATTGTTTATTAATCGAAACTCTTCTACTATTTCAATTTCAGATGGTTTTCCCAAACCATAAAAGTCCCGTATTATCACAAATGGTTCTTTATTATATTCGTTATTAAACCGTGTGTAGGTTATGTCAATATCATGCCCATTTACACAATATGTAAAACCCGGAAACATGGTATTCCATTGATTAGTATTGTCATTTCCCATCTCTTCAGCAACTTTCTCTATTGGAAATAATATGCACTGAAAAAACGCATCTGTTCCAAAAACATCGGTTTTCCCAAATATGGGAATCATCACTTTTCCATTGTTCGGAAACTGCTTAATAAACTCAAGCATTTTATTTTGGTAAATGGGTTTTGTCATATACAATCCTTTCATTCATACATCTCTTATTCTATATAATCGCTATTTTTCTATAACCAGATAATATGCTGTACTCGTAAAAAATATAAAGCGCATTTATTGTAACAACTCTAGCATATTTATCACCATTATTCAAACGCATTAAATAAGCCAAAAATACCTAAATAGCTCAAAAAAACCGACGCCTTTTATTGCGTCGGTGTTTTTTAAGCTATTAGATATTTACTTGAACCTAATTTATTAATACATTCCGGGGTTTCCGCCGGGCATGGGTGCGGGTTCGGGCTCGGGTACATCTGTTACTAGACTTTCGGTGGTTAGCACCATAGCGCCTATGCTAGCTGCGTTCTGAAGGGCTGAGCGGCTTACCTTTGTGGGGTCTATTATACCGCGCTCCATCATGTCTACATATTCGCCCCTTGTTACGTCGTATCCGTAACCGGATTTCTTTGTGCGGCGAATTGTATCTACAATTACGCTGCCTTCTATGCCGGCGTTTGTAGCTATCTGACGGATGGGCTCTTCAACCGCGCGCAGTACAATCTGTACGCCTGTCTTTACATCGCCCGTAGTAGTGGTTAGCAGGTCGCGAATCTTATCGGAAGCATTCAGCAGCGATACTCCGCCACCGGGTACTATGCCTTCTTCAACCGCTGCGCGGGTTGCTGCAAGCGCGTCCTCTATACGGGTCTTGCGCTCTTTCATCTCTACCTCTGTTGCAGCGCCTACGTTTATAACCGCTACGCCGCCTGCAAGCTTAGCAAGTCTTTCCTGAAGCTTCTCACGGTCATAATCGCTGGTGGTTTCTTCAATCTGCGCCTTAATTTGGCTTACCCTACCTTCGATGTCGCTCTTTTCGCCTGCGCCATCGATAATGGTGGTGTTCTCTTTATCTATCCTTACGGAATGTGCTTGACCTAGCTGACTGAGCTCAGTTTCTTTAAGGTCTAGACCCAATTCATCGCTTATAACTTCGCCGCCTGTAAGTATGGCTATGTCACGCAGCATTTCCTTGCGCCTATCGCCAAAGCCGGGAGCCTTTACGCCAACACAGGTAAATGTGCCGCGCAGCTTGTTTACAACCAGTGTTGCAAGGGCTTCGCCTTCAATATCTTCGGCGATTATTAGAAGCTGTCTTCCGGACTGTACTACCTTTTCAAGTACGGGGAGTATTTCCTGTATATTGCTTATCTTCTTATCGGTGATAAGTATATAGGGGTTCTCAAGCGAAGCTTCCATCTTTTCGGTATCGGTTACCATGTAGCTGCTTACGTAACCGCGGTCAAACTGCATACCTTCAACTGTGCTAAGATCGGTCTTGAGCGTCTTGCTCTCCTCTACCGTGATAACGCCGTCCTTGCCTACAACATCCATTGCATCGGATATTAGCTTGCCGATTTCTTCGTCATCTGCAGATATTGCTGCAACTTGAGCGATAGAAGTCTTGCTCTTGATGGGCTGGGACATTTCGCGCAGACCTTCAACTGCAGCTGCGGTAGCCTTTTCAATACCTTGCCTTAAACCCATGGGGTTTGCACCCGCGGCTAAGTTCTTAAGACCTTCGCGCACTATTGCCTGTGCGAGAAGCGTTGCGGTTGTGGTGCCATCGCCCGCTACGTCGTTAGTTTTGGTGGCGACTTCTTTTATAAGCTGAGCGCCCATGTTCTCAAAGGGATCTTCAAGATCAATTTCCTTTGCTATGGTAACGCCGTCATTAGTGATAGTGGGTGCGCCGTATTTCTTATCCAGAACTACATTGCGGCCTTTAGGACCAAGTGTTATTTTTACAGTATCAGCGAGCTGGTTAATTCCACTTTCCAGTGCTCTGCGCGCTTCCTCGCCGTATTTTAATTGCTTTGCCATTTATTTCTCTCCTTTTATATTATTCTACTACCGCCAAAATATCGCTCTGGCGGACAATTATATACTCTACATCATCGAGTTTTACTTCGGTACCGGCATATTTGGAATAAATAACCTTCTGCCCTACACTAACATGCATGGTTATTTCTTTACCATCTACATTGCCGCCGGGACCTACTGCTACTACTTCCGCCATCTGCGGCTTTTCTTTTGCAGCGCCGGTAAGTATGATACCGCTCTTAGTGGTCTCTTCCACTTCTACATTCCTGATGACCACGCGGTCTGCCAAGGGTTTGATTGTCATATAGTAACCTCCTATTGTTTGTCAATTTGTTAGCACTCTTTGTTATCGAGTGCTAATCTACAATGCATAATATATACTAAAATCATAAAAATGGCAAGTCCGATATTTATGTAAAACAATACTATTTTGCGCTTTATCTGTGTTAATCTAATCTATCCTCAATTATTCTCTATATTTATTATTTCATCTAAAATTAAAAGGGAGCCGCCTAAGCAGCCCCCTTAAAATGCGTTTATTACTTGTTATCTTTCCTGAAACACAGATACCAGTCTAGGCAGTACATGTCCTCATCCTTGGTTTCCATACGCTCTTTTGCGTCTACACAGGTGCCGGGCGGTGGTATAATTACATCCTTGCCTTCTTCCCAGTTGGCGGGTGTGGCGATGCCTTCCCTGTCTGACTTCTGAAGCGCGACTACTATACGCTTAATTTCCTGGAAGTTTCTGCCGGTTGATGAGGGGTAGTATAGTATTGTGCGAATTACGCCCTCGGGGTCTATGATAAACACTGCACGCACGGCGCTTGTTGTGCTGCCGGAGTTGGGATGTACCATACCATACTTGGTGGATACATTCATGTCAATGTCTACAATCAGCGGGAACTTAACTTCGGGGTTTACTATACCGTTCCACTCCAGCTTCTGAATTCCGCGCAGCCACGCTATATGAGAATGGAGAGAGTCTATAGAAAGCCCTACAAGTGCGGTGTTGAGCTCTTCAAACTCTTTTGCCATGGAAGCGAATGTCATAAATTCTGTCGTACATACGGGAGTAAAGTCTGCCGGGTGTGAGAAGAGTATTACCCATTTGCCACTAAAATCCTGCGGAAAATTTATTTCACCTTGAGTAGTAACTGCCTTAAAAGCAGGTGCTTTATCGCCTATAAGAGGTAGCCTTGTTGTTTCGTTTACATTTACATTGTTATCCATAATTATTAATCCTCCTTAAGTTTTACTGGTGCTTTGCACCCTTTCAATATATGTTTACCCCTTAAAACAAAAACTAAACAAACAAAATAATCATTTTATTTTTAGCACTCAAAACAAGAGAGTGCTAAAAATTGCTTGTATTTGTGAATTTTTTCTGATATAATGTTTGTGTTATTTACTGACTTAAGGAGGAATTGTATGGATAAGATAAAATCGGGCAACATTTCGGTTGAAGCTAAGAATATAATGCCCGTGATTAAAAAATGGCTATATTCTGATAAGGATATATTCATAAGGGAGATGGTATCAAACGCCAGCGATGCCATAACAAAATATAAGGTAATGGGTCTTGGCGGCGATGAGAACCTTAGCATTACTGTTACGCTGGATAAGGAAAACGGCAATTTAATATTTGAGGATAACGGCATAGGCATGACCGCCGAGGAACTTGATAAATACATAAACCAAGTAGCCTTTTCAGGCGCGCAGGAGTTTGTTAAATCCTACGCGGGCAGTGAAGACGCAGGCATTATAGGGCATTTCGGCCTTGGCTTTTATTCCGCATTTATGGCAGCGGATAAAGTAAGCATAGACACGCTTTCCTATGTAGAAAGCGCTGAGCCCGTATACTGGGAGAGCGAAGACGGCATGAGCTACACCATACAGGACGGTACAAGACAGCAGCACGGCACCACCATTACCCTACATATAATGGAGGAAGAGCAGGAATTTCTAAACGCCTACCGTGTACGCGAAACGCTGGACAAATACTGCGCCTACATGCCAATACCTATATACTTTGTAGATATAGATGGCGAAAAAGAAGCGCTTAAAGCACATGAAAAACGCAAGGAAGAGCATAATAAAAAGCTTGAAGAAGCAGTAAAGAAAGACGAAACACCGCCTGAATTTACAGAGGAATCCCCCGATACAAAGGAAAGGAAACCCATAAACGAGATAAACCCCCTGTGGTTTAAAGCTCCCAAAGATTGCACAGATGAAGAATATATAGAAACCTACCGCAAGCTATTTAGAACCCCTGAAAAGCCCCTGTTCTGGATACACCTAAATGTGGACTATCCTTTCAACTTAAAGGGCATACTGTATTTCCCCCATATACGCAGGGATTTTGCCGGTCAGGAAGGCGAAATTAAGCTATACAACAGGCAGGTATTCGTTGCGGACAATATAAAGGAAATAGTGCCCGAATTTTTGATGGTACTAAAGGGCGTTATAGACTGCCCCGATTTACCGCTCAATGTAAGCCGCAGCTTCCTGCAAAACGATAGACAGGTTAGACAGATAAGTCGCCATATAGCAAAGAAAGTTGCCGATAAGCTTAACGATATGTTCAAGAATGATAGAAAGACATATGAAAGCTATTGGGACGATATTCACCCCTTCATAAAGTACGGCTGCATGAGAGATGATAGCTTTAACACCGCAATAAAGGATTCTATTATCCTTAAAACAACAACGGGCGATTATTATACATACGAAGAGTATTTTTCAAAGAATGAAGGCAAGGTAGGAAAGAAAATATACTACACAATAGACCCTGCAAGGCAGGCTGCAAGCGTTGAGCTATACACAAGCCAAGGGGTGGATGTAGTGGTAGTGGATTCGCTAATAGATAACAACTATATGTCTTTCGTTGAATATTCGGGCGAAGAGGCGCCTAAATTCCTAAGAGTAGATGCCGATATAGAGGGTATAAAGCACGATGGCGATGAAGAAAGCTCATTATCTCAAGAGGATATGCAGACGCTTTTCAGAAACTCCCTCGGCATTGAGGATTTGGAAGTAAAACTTAGCCCGCTTGCAGATGAAAGCCTATGCGCATTCATAACTGAGGACGAACATATGCGCCGCTTTAAGGAGCTAAGCGTACTGTATGGACAAAATGCTACATTCCCGGATAAATTCAGCTTAGTTTTAAACAGCAGAAACCCCTCTGTTAAAGCAATAGCCGCAATGGATGACAAGAAAATGCAGGATTTGCTTATAGGGCAAGTATACGATTTAGCGCGCATGTCATCAAAGCCGTTAGAAAATGAGGATTTGCAGAACTTCCTTGCAAGGAGCAGGGATATGGTATCTATGCTTGCGGGTGTTAAGGTAGAACCTAAAGAGCAAAAAGAAGAAGAAAGCGCTAATGATGATAAAAGCAAAGATAACAAAGTAGAATAAACTAATATAATCAATATATAAAAGCCTTGGAAACATCCGAAGCTTAGACTTACAAAATACCAGTCACACAAAAAAGCTGCCCCATAAAAGGACAGCTTTTTTGCTTAATCGCTTATTCCGCTGTGTAATTTACATTAAGTTCGGGATAGCCATATGATACTATTGTTATTTCGTAGGTCTTTCCTTTTTCAAAAATAGGCGTTTCCGTCCTATCCTTTTTGTTGTAAAGTGTGGCATCAGGGTTAAGTTCTCCATTTTCTGTAAGAATATTAAAGCGTTCATTCACCGTTCCGTGATGACCTACAGGTTCCTGCTCGATAGGCTTTTCAGCGCCTTCAGCCAGAACTATAACATGCTCAAGGTTTTTCATGAAATTTGCCAAATCGCCATTTTCTAAAACTATCTGTCTGCCATCCATACGGATATCCTCTGCCTTAAGACCGCTTTCAACTACAAAGCGGGGTGCCTGCGCCTCGTCCTCTTCGCCGTGTCCGCTTTCAAAATGGGGTGCGCGGAATGTATGTGATGCATCAACCACATTTACAAAGTACTTGCCGGGGGCAAGGTCGTTTTCAAAATGCAGAGAAAGCAGACCATCTTTTATTTCTGCCGTATAGGATTTAGCATCCAGCACATCTTCGTTTCGCACGCCATGGCGCACATCAACAAGTTCCACCTTAAATCCTTCGGGCAGCTTGCTTTCAAGCACCACATCACAGCCATTGATTTTTTTAACAGGCATCACGCTGCCTTTTCCGGGCAGGAATGTTAGACCCTTCTTGCCATCAAATGCGTTAAGCACAGCTTCCTGCGCGGCAAGCCCAACCATTGTTGCGCCTGTAACTGCGTCGGCTTCGCCGGTGTTTAACGCCATTTCAGCAATTTCATCCCTTGTTTTGCCTACAAACTTTTCAAGAAAACCGGATTTTAGCATCATGTCAAAGAAGGGTTTGTTTTTTGCTACCCACAATTCCTCCATGTCCTTGCTCTCAAGGGAACCCTCAAGCCCCGTGCCGTTGTCCTTAACTGCGGTAATCTTTCCGCTGTCGTCCGTTTCTACAGTCAAGCAGATGTTGTAAAACGGCGGGTGGACAAACGGCATAGTAGATGGGTATGTGCGCCCGTCCACATTAGCGTCGCCCTGCAGTGTAGCAGCTGATACGCCCAGTGATAAAGCCAAAGCCATCACAAGCGCCATAACCATAAAAAGAGATTTTTTATGCATATGTTCCTCCTGAAAAAATTACTAGTTAGTATACCCTAACTAATTTGCATTTTATCACAGTCGCATTTTTCTTGTCGAGAATAAAATTTTTTCGAGACTTTTTTGCCACATATACTATACAAAATATTTTTATCCACTTATAAAAGCATGCCTATACTGCATATCATTGCTTAGCGCATATCTCATAGCATCTATGCCGTGGTCGCCTGCGGAGGCTTTTGTGCAGCCATCTGCATTATACACCCAAGAACTTAACTCCTTTTGTATTTCGGAAAGCTTTTCATCAACAATAATAGTATGCTGCATAAGCCATTGTATGCTGTGGCGTATAGCATCCCTATGCTTTTTAACGCCCTTTGCCCTAATGCCCATGCGCCTTATTTCGGCTATACTCTTAGGCTCTGCGCTGTCGCAGTACACCATACAGCCCCTAGCAAATATGCTAAGCTTTTGAGCGAGCATATCATTAGTATGCCCATACAGCTTTAATTCATCTATTATATATATGCGCTTTGTGCTTTCATCATAGCTTAGTAGTATTGCAAAAGAAGGGTCACGGGTAAAGCCGAAATCAAGCCCGCACCTGAGTGTACTTTTATTTATTTCAAGCCCCGCAAGGTTTTCTATTATTATATTTTGAAGTACCCTTCCCCTCTGCTCCTCCCACATACCCTTGGTGTATACGGTATACATGTATTCATCATTTTCGTTTTCAAGGGATAGGTTGTCATCTTGTGATAAAAAGGCATTATCCTTATATGTACTGTGCAGCATAAGTATATCTCTATCCCTATGCAAAGGAATATTAATATCCCTGCCCTTAAAAAAATGCGTGTACAGCCAATGGTTTTTATCCGTCGGGTTAAAGCTTAGAGTAATGCGCTTCTTATGCGGGCTTATGCCCCTTAGGCGTTTATCCAGCTGCTTAAACGACAAATATGTAGTTTCTGTCGCTTCCTCTATCCAAATATCCGTAAGCACTCCCTTTTTAGGGGTTATTGATTTAAGCTTTTCAACATCATCAAGCCCTGAAAAAAGTATTTGGCTGCCGGAATAAAGGCAGTTTATTTCGCCGCCTTTTGTGCTGAAAAACTTTCCCGCACCGAACCTATTTATAGCCTTTAATATTTCATTATAGCAGGAGTTTGCTATCCTAGACGCCACCTGCCTTGTAACAAGCGTATTTCTGCCTATAAAACAGTCTACAACTATTCTGCTTGCAACAAATGCGGATTTGCCGCTGCCCGCCCCTCCGTAAAAAAGCTGGTATCTTTCTTCCGCAGTAGCATGTGGAATATACAATCTGTTGAAAGTACTAGATGGAACTAACAATAATTTGCTCATGTTATTATGCTAGTGCATGTTTAACAGACAGATAATGACATATTACCCCATATTAAAAAGCCCCGAATAAACAGGGTTTTTATTGTTTATATTGTTTTTGCGCTAATCTAAAGCAAATATAGTATCGTTCTTTTCTCTAGGCAGCGTCCATCTGCCGTTAGTAAAATCGGGAACCGCTACCGACATACTCCCCATAGCTATGCTCTGCTCGCTAAGGCAGGTTATAGCCATCCAGCTTGCAGTATCGTACACATCTATAGGCATGGGTTTTCCCTCTTGCAGGCTTTCAAAGAATGCCCTTAGCACAAGGTAGTCCATGCCGTCGTGCCCTCCGCGCATACCGAAACGCTCATACTCTTGCCAGAGTGGGTGCATGTATTTTTCCATATAAGCGCTGTCGCTTTCCCATTTGTGCATACCGCTATCTCCGCTACCGGGCGACATACCTTCTATGTATATGCCCCTATTATCCTCCTGCCATATGCCTTTTGTGCCCTGCACACGCCCGCCACGGGAATAGGGTCTTGGAAGGGTGCAGTCATGCGTTAGCAGTATAGTTTCGCCGCCTGCACATTTAATTAGAGTACTTACTATATCCCCCTGCGCAAAATGTGCGTTTACAAGCGGGCTATCGGGGCGGTTTTTCTTAAGCCATGCGCTCTGACCTCTAGCCTTTGAAGCCATGCTTACAAGCGAAAGCATACGGTTTCCACGGTTAAGGTTTAAGTATTTAGCTATGGGACCAAGCTCATGCGTGGGATATAGTTCTCCGTTGCGCCTTAGGAAATTATCCTGCCTATAATGGCGGTTTATGTCCCCCATGCCTATTTCATACCTTAAATCGTGCTGATAACCGCCCTGAACATGCACAAGTTCTCCGAATATACCCTGCCTTATCATGGAGAGCAGTGTCATCTCTTCCTTGCCATAGCAGCAGTTTTCAAGCATCATGCAGGGTTTGCCTGTGCTTTCACTAGTGCGCACTAAATCCCAGCATTCTTTAATTGATGAGGCGCCGCCAACTTCAAGCCCCACTGCCTTGCCGCATTTCATAGCCTCAATTGCTATTGTAATATGGCTTTGCCAGCCGGTCATTATAATTACGGCTTCTATATCCTTATGCGATATAACTTCATGCCAATTCTGCGTAAGCTGCGGCAAATAGCATTTAGCTTTTTTTACAATTTCTCCGCCTTGTTGTAAACGGTCTGTATACACATCGCATAGAGCAACTATGCGTATATCCTCCATTTGGCATATGAGTTCAAGCTCCGGCTGCCCTCTAAAACCCAGACCTATAAAGCCTATGTTTATTTCCCTGCCTATCCTACCAAGTTCCATACCCATCTCCTGCGCTTTTTGTTTATACTAACAACAAGATATGCTAATGTCAATCAAAGTAGAAAATTATTAAAGCTGCTGATAAAATAAGCGGTAGGGTTACAAAATACCCATTTTTTGAAAAATCCCCCTGCGTTAGGTATTGCTCGTTACGCTGCGTTATGTTGTAACATGGCAAGTAGAAAGGAGGTAAAAGCTATGCCAAAATACACTACGGGAGAAATAGCCAAGCTCTGCGGAGTAACAGTAAGAACCGTCCAGTACTACGATACCCGCGGTATACTTATACCAACTGAGCTTAGCGAAGGCGGAAGGCGGCTATATTCTGAAGAAGATTTACAGCGCATGAAGGTGATCTGTTTTCTAAGGGATTTGGGGCTGCCTATAAATTCTATATCCCAACTGCTTTCGGAAGACGACCCGGGAAGCGTAATATTCCTACTTCTTGAGCAGCAGGAACAGCTACTAAACGAAGAAATTCAGGATAAGCAGGATAAGCTAAGCAAGCTTGAAACGCTAAAAAAGGGTCTTAAAGCAGTTGAGAATTTCTCCGTAGAATCCATAGGCGGCATAGCTTATACAATGTCTAACAAAGAAAAATTAAAAAAGGTACGTTTAACAATGCTTATAAGCGGCATACCTCTAAGTTTACTGCAATGGTTGTCCATAATACTATGGATAACAAAAGGTATATGGTGGCTGTTTGTTGTGTGGATTGTAATTACAGTTCCCAGCGGCATAATGCTATCCCGCTACTATTTTACCAATGTAGCGTACATATGCCCACAATGCCATACTATATTTAAGCCTAAGTTTAAAGAGGCTTTTTGGGCAAGGCATACGCCATCAACCAGAAAGCTAACCTGCACAGCCTGCGGGCACCACGGCTTCTGCGTTGAAACATACGGAAAGGATATAGAAAATGGATAATATAAAAGAATTTCTGCCCTTTCTAATACCGCTTATAATTGCTCAATTAGCTCTGCTTGCATATACATTGCGCCATATACTAACCCATGATAATTACAAGAGAGGCAACCGCAAAATATGGCTTATAATTACCATAGTTTTGATGAACTTCGTAGGTCCCATACTGTACTTCATATTCGGCAAAGAGGACGAGTAATATATGCTTAATATCCATAATTTGCATAAAAGCTTTGGAGATAAAAAGGTATTAAAGGGGCTAGAACTTTCTGTACCAAAACACAGCGTATTCGGCTTTATAGGCAAAAACGGAGCAGGTAAAACAACAACTATAAGAACCATAATGGGGTTACTTATGGCGGACGAGGGAGAGATATTTGTCGCTGGCGAAAAGGTCGTATACGGGAACACGAAAACCAACAGGCATATAGGATATCTGCCTGATGTGCCGGAGTTCTATTCTTTTATGACCGCTATTGAATACCTGCGCTTCTGCGGAGAAATAAGCAGTATGGATAGTTTGGAAATTAAACCAAGGAGCGAAAAACTGCTTAAACTTGTAGGGTTAGAGGACGAAAAACACCGTATAAAGGGCTATTCAAGGGGTATGAAACAGCGCCTTGGTATAGCCCAAGCTCTGCTAAACCGCCCAAAGCTTCTTATATGCGATGAGCCTACATCTGCACTTGACCCTATTGGAAGAAAAGAGATATTAAATATACTAAGTATGGTTAAAGAGAATACTACAGTGCTTTTTTCTACACATATACTATCCGATGTAGAGCGCATTTGCACCAATGTTGCCTTTCTAAATGACGGTGTAATAAGTATGCAAGGAAAACTTTCTAAAATTAAATCAAGCTATCGCAGCGAAGAATATGTGCTTGAAATAGAAAAATATGAGGATACGCATAAACTTATGCGGACATTTCCAAAACTAAAAGCATCGGATAACAACACTCTTCGATTTAATCAAAAGAACTATTCTCCCTTTGAAATTATACAGTTTATGGCAAATAACGATATAGCTTTCACAAAAATCGAAAAGCTTGAGCCTACGCTTGAAACGCTTTTTATGGAGGTGGTAAAGTGAAAACTATGCTTGCCTTCATTAAAAAAGAGCTTATAGAACAGTTACGCACAGGAAAGTTTGTTATACTGTCAATAATATCCATATTTATCGGCATACTTAGCCCATTAACAGCAAAGCTTACGCCTTGGCTTTTTGAAATGCTGGCAGACACTCTAGCTGAAAGTGGAATAAGCTTTACAGATTTTACAATAAGCGCAATGGATTCTTGGATGCAGTTATTCAAAAACGCACCCATGGCACTCATGGCTTTTGGGCTTATAGAAAGCAGTATATTTGTAAAAGAATATCAGTCGGGTACATTGGTATTGGCGTTTACTAGGGGTCTTAAGCGCTACAAGATAGTGTTTTCTAAGTCGGCACTGCTTACATTGTTTTGGACTATATATTACTGGCTAAGCTTTATAATAACCTACACTTACAGTGCTTACTTTTGGGATAATTCTGTTGCGAATAATTTGTTATTTGCTGCCTGCAGTTGGTGGGTTTTCGGCGTTTTTGTAATTATGCTCATAGTACTGTTTTCAACTATCGCAAACTCAAACGGCGCAGTGCTAGGCGGAATAGTTAGCGTACTGCTTATATCTTATCTAACAAGCCTATTACCTAATACCAACAAATACACACCTACGCTTCTAACAGACGGCTATTCTCTAATTTACGGCATAAAGGCTGCGCATGAATACATCGACGCTTTAATTACCACTATAACACTATCCATATTATGTTTTGTATTGAGCATTCCAATATTCAACAAAAAGCAACTATAATAAAAACTCAAAATACCTATTCCCAAAAATCTCCAAGTAAAAAGGCAAGCACTTCATACGCTTGCCTCAGACCGTAGACAAATCGGTTTTAGCGATTAAGCTAGAACCGTTTTGTTTTTATGTGGGAATCTGTTTTTCAAAAGAATTAGGTAATCTATTAGGTTTCTAGCAATCAAACACAAAAAGCGAGATA
>DUQK01000053.1 GCA_012837835.1 Christensenellaceae bacterium
CGCATTCCTTCTGTTATACTATCCATTGAGAGATCCTTTCTTGATAATTATTTTTGATGATTTATAATATACTAAAGGGTTTCTCGTTTTTCGTTCCTCATGTCATAAATGTATTGTAGGCTAACAAGTACCAAAATTGTACAGGTTTAATAAATATAAATATAGGTATTTTTTAAGTATTTTGGTAAAGTAGTAGATTTTTAACAGAGGATTAGGTGTAATTTTCTTTAATACTTGCAATATACATATTTGCGTGGTATTATACCTTGGTAGTTGGGATTATAGCTCAGTTGGCTAGAGTACCACGTTGACATCGTGGGGGTCACTGGTTCGAGCCCAGTTAATCCCACCAAAGAACGCGTAAACGGAAGCAACCCGGTGCGTTCTTTTTTGTACATTTTTTGTTGAAGTTTTATCCTATGAACAATATAGATTTTAAATATCTGACTTTGTTATTAAACCAATCTTACTACTAAGTTGTATACAACATAAGGATTTTTGTAAAAAATATAATTGAAGAGCACAATTGCTTGACATTATAATTCGTTTCAACTAACCTATCAAAGAATCATGTTTTTTTGGAGGTTTTTCTAGTGAAGCGTTTTATTATAATTTTGATAACATTAATTATGATGACATTTTCGCTTATTTATGCAGCTGAACAGCCTTTTGTTCTTCCTGTTAATATGGGCTCAGACGTAATACATAATCCTGCTGGTAGAGGTTTTTTATATGAGGGTAGCCTTAAATCCGAAATATCCCCAATAGACCCTAATAATGAATTACTAATCGTAGATATTATAAATATTGGTACTGGTGATGCTATTTTCTTGCGCTGTGGAAATGAAAATATGCTGATTGACGGTGGAGTTAGAGGCAAGGCAAAAACGTTGGAAAAGTATTTTCAAAATAATGGCATTACTAACATACATTATTTTTTTAATACTCACCCCCATGATGACCATATTCAGGCGCAGGAAGCATTAATTAGAAAAGGCATATTGCCTGGTGAATATCTTTCGATGTTTCATAAAGAATATGGTAACGAGGATCATCAAAACCTTGTAAATCAAGTGAACAAACATAATGTGCCATATTTACAAGTGAAAAACGGCGATTTTATGACGCTTGGAAATGCTAAACTCACATTTTTTAATGACGATAGGGGAATACCTAATACTTCGCTTAATGGAAGATCCATGATGCTCAATGTAAAGTTTGGCAACAGCAGTATACTTTTTACAGCAGATGTTACCGGCGAAAACTTAGCATATCTTTGTCAAAAATACCCTGAACTTGCAAATGTTGATATTCTCAAATCCCCCCACCATGGTATAAACCGCTTACGTTCTGAAGTGTATGAATCTATTTCTCCCCAAATGGTTGTTATCACTTCAACTAAAAAAACAGGGGATAATCTGGCGTCGCAGCTTAGAAATAGAAAAATACCGCATTATTTTATATCTATGGGTACAGTACGCCTTGAAACTGATGGTACTGTATGGTATGTAACGCAGCTTATTAACGAGTAATATAATATTGTTTATTCACAGTTAACTTTATTATATTTGTGAGTGTTTATTTGTGGAAAAAGGTTATAGAAATTTCGATAAAATGCAAACAATTTCAGTAAATTACAAAGCATAGATTTGATAATTAATGTAAGTATTAGTTGATGGCAAAGTTAAATATGTAGCTTTATCTAGCGTGTTATGCATCAAAAACAATTTATATTTTATGGTATGGCATAGACAAAATTGAAATAAGTTGGAAAACCTTAGTGAATAATGCTATACTATGTCTATCTATAGGATGGTTGGTTGTTATATTGAAGCTAATAATACGTACTCGAACATATTTTGGCATATTATGTATACTCAGCCATGAAAAATATAATTATTATAGGAGTCGATATGAAAATGAGATTTATGGACAAGGAATTTTTGCTTAAGACCGACGTTGCACGTGAACTTTATCACAGCTATGCAGTTAAAATGGCTATTATTGATTATCATTGCCATATAGATCCCAAAGAAATTTATGAGGATATTAAATTTGATAATCTATCTGAAGTTTGGCTTAGTGCTGATCATTACAAATGGCGGGTGATGAGAGCTGCTGGCATTTCAGAAGAATACATAACTGGCAATGCCTCGCCCCATGATAAGTTTTTAAAATATGCTTACGTTATGCCTAGGCTAATAGGAAATCCTTTGTACCATTGGTCACATTTAGAGCTTAAGCGTTATTTTAATATAGATGAGCCATTAAACGAAAAAAACGCTGATAAAATTTGGTATAAAGTAAATAACAAACTACAGGACTATTCAGCAAGAAAATTTATTGAGAAATCTAATGTAGAGGCATTATGTACCACTGATGATCCTGTTGATGATCTGATTTGGCATAAAAAAATCAAGGAAGATGAAACATTTAATTGTAAAGTGTTGCCTATATTTAGACCGGATAAAGCACTTAACATTGAAAGCCTGGATTTTACAGATTATATAAAACAGCTAGGTAAATGTACTGGTATTACTATAGATTCACTTGATAAATTAAAAGAAGCGCTAATAATTAGGTTGGATTTTTTTAAGGCTCATGGCTGCTGTGTTTCAGATCACGGTATAGCAACAATACCACATAATGCTGAAAATGAAAGTCCTGATTTGGCTTTTAAAAACGCCTTAGATAATAAGAAATTAACTATTTCCATGGCAGAATCATACCGTATGGAATTACTTACTTTCTTAGCAGGTGAGTATCGTAAGCGGGATATTGTTATGCAGTTGCATTTTGGGGTTATTCGTAACTTAAATACTTCCTCGTACAAAATGCTTGGGGCTGATTCGGGTTTTGATGCAATCCGCGGTTATCAAGAAGCTCTCGGTGAAAGACTTTCAACGCTGCTAAACCGGATAGAGCTTAATTCAGGTTTGCCTAAGATGATAGTTTATTCTCTGAATCCTCTGGACAATGCACAAATATCAGTAGTCCTCGGCTGTTTTCAGAGTGCAGAGTTTCCTGCGAAAATTCAACATGGCAGTGCTTGGTGGTTTAATGATACAAAATGCGGTATGGAACAGCAGCTTATTAACTTAGCAGAAACTTCAGTATTGCCATATTTTGTAGGCATGTTGACTGACTCTCGCAGTTTTCTCTCATACACAAGACATGAGTATTTCCGTAGAATATTATGCAATTTAATAGGACAGTGGGTAACTGATGGTGAATACCCATATGATATTGAATTCCTTGGAAAAATGGTTGAGGATATATGCTATTACAACTGTAAGAAGTATTTCGATTTTTAAAATCTTTTTCTTTTCTGTATAATTAACCACTTTTGTGCTATAATCTTAAAAGAGTATAGCACAAATTATTGTGCATTTATGGCAAATAGGAGGTGATATAATCTTCAAAGGTTTTACTTATGAAACCATATCTTTTATGCTTGATATTCGTTTCAATAATAACAAAGAATTTATGAATACCAATAGAGAGGCTTATATTGAAAATCTGCGCATGCCATTTTATGAATTGATTGATACTTTAGCACCTTATATGCTGGAGATCGACCCACTTATGGAAATAAGACCCTCTAAATGTCTTTCCCGCATATTTAGGGACACCCGATTTACTAGGGATAAATCTCCATATAGGGATCATCATTGGGTCGCTTTTAGAAGACGTGGCTATAAAAAGGAAAAGGTTCCAATGTATTGGATGGAACTTCGTGTTGAAAACATCAATTGGGGACTTGGGTTTTGGGGACCCAATAAAACTGCCATGGATATAATAAGGCTAAGAATTGTTAATAAACCTAATGAGCTTAGTAAATACGATGAAATGCTTTCTAAGAATGGTTTCACTATGCAAGGTGATACATATAAAAGATTAAAACCTCCCGTTGAGTTAAGCGCTTCGGCATTACGTTGGTATAGCAGCAAGGAGCTTTTATTCATTAAAAATGAAATTGACCCTATGATTACATTCTCACCTGAATTGGCGGATGTACTTATAAAGGATTTTACTTCCCTAAAACCGATATATGATATGATGTTAGATAGCGCTCTTTCAGCTGTAGAGAGTAGAAATATACGGTAAAACAACAACAGTACAGCTATTTTAAAAATGAATGATAATGTAACTTATAAAAACTCAGGAAAAATTTAGAAAGGAATAACTAATATGCAAGAAAGAACAGTAAATACCATTCGTGTTTTATCCGCTGATATGGTTCAGAAAGCCAACAGCGGACATCCAGGCGCTCCAATGGGTATGGCGCCCATGGCACATGCTTTATGGATAAAACATGCTTCACATGACCCTAATAATCCAAATTGGGAGAATAGGGATAGAGTTGTACTTTCATCAGGTCATGCAAGTGCAATGTTGTATTCTGTACTTCACCTTTGCGGATATAATTACAGTATGGATGACTTAAAGGCATACAGACAGTTTGGAAGTATAACTCCTGGGCATCCTGAAAGGGATATCAATCGAGGGGTAGAAGTTACTACAGGACCGCTAGGGCAGGGAATAGCTAATGCTGTTGGCATGGCAATAGCTGAAACAATGCTTGCTGAAAAATTCAATCAACCCGGCTATGAATTAATAAACCACCGTACCTATGCAATCTGTGGTGATGGTTGCCTTATGGAAGGTATAAGTGGTGAGGCTTGCTCGCTTGCCGGTACGCTTAAGCTTTCAAAGCTTACAGTGCTTTATGATGCAAATAATATCACTATTGAAGGAAGCACTGACCTTGCTTTCACTGAGGATGTTGCTAAGCGTTTTGAATCCTACTGCTGGAATGTAATTACTGTTGACGACGGTAATGATACCTCTATGGTGCTTGAAGCGCTTAAAAAGGCAGATAATAGTGATAAACCTACAATAATAATATGTCCGACTATCATTGGATACGGTTCGAAAAACAAACAGGGGAAAGCTATCGCTCACGGTGAGCCTCTTGGTATTGAAGAACTTATAAGTGTAAAGAAGCTCTTTGGGTTATCCGAAGAATCATTCATCGTAGAAGATGGGGTTTTCAGCTATGTGCGTGATGAAATGAAAAAAAACCACGCTAAATATGAGGCTTGGCACAAAATGCTTGAAGATTATTCCGTTAAATTCCCTGATCTCTATGTGCAGTGGAATGATTGGAATAATTCAAATGTAGATATAGATACGCTGCTTAGCAACAGCACACTTAGTGAATTCACCCAGGAAAGTTCTGCTACAAGAAATGATTCTGGTGTAATGATAAATAGGCTCGCTGATGTATTTCCCAATTTAGTTGGTGGTTCTGCAGACCTTGCACCCTCAAATAAAACTAATATTGCGGGCGGCGGATCTTACAGTGCTGAAAACCGTTCTGGAAGAAATTTTCATTTTGGAGTTCGTGAACATGCAATGGCTGCCATATGTAACGGTATTGCTGCTCATGGTGGTCTAAGGGTATTCTGCGCTACTTTCCTTGTGTTTAGTGACTATATGAAAGCTGCAATACGTATGTCGGCAATTATGAAACTGCCTGTTACATATGTACTTACACATGATTCAATAGGCGTGGGTGAAGACGGTGAAACACATCAGCCTGTTGAGCATCTTGCTATGCTTCGCTCAACGCCGGAGCTGCTCGTTTATAGACCTGCAGATGGTAGAGAAACTGCAGCAGCATGGTTTATGGCTATGAGTTCAAGCAAACCAACTTGTATTGCGCTTACAAGACAAAATCTTCCAAATACATACCCGACAAATTGTAAAAATGTACTAAAGGGTGCATATGTAATCAAGGATACTGATACCCCTGATATACTTCTTATAGCCTCAGGCAGTGAGCTGCAATGCATTTTTGATGCTGATGCAAAGCTTAAAGAAAAGGGCATAAACACAAAACTTATTTCTATGCCTAGCATTGAACTATTCTTACAACAACCGCATGAATATCAACAAAGCGTATTAAACCCTGGTATAAAACGCTTAGCGATTGAAGCTGCATGCACCATGCCTTGGTATAGAATTGTTGGTTCTGACGGCGTTGCTATAGGTATAGACCATTTCGGAGCTTCTTCACCTGCCAATGTTCTATTTAAGGAATATGGTATTACATCTTCAAATATAGTTGAGAAAGCAGTAAAATTGTTGAGATTTTAATATACTTAAATTATATTTGTACACATAATATGATGCCAGATTCTTTGTAGAAGGATTTATCTTTTCAGAATAAGCCATATAAGCTTCTAATAGCATATATCATTTTTGATATATAATCTACCCAATATGACCTTGTTTGTATCAGAATTGAATGTTATCCTATGAATAGTAACAATGATGTAGAGATATTTGTGCACAGTATTTTTGAACGTCATAAAAAAGGAGGAAATAAAATGAGAAAACTGTTCGCATTTCTAGTGGTTACGATTTTACTTTTTACAACATGTTTCAGTTTGCATGCGGAAGAAGGTAAATACACTGTCGGATTTTCAAATGTATGGGTTGGTAACACGTACGGTATTCAAGGCGTAAATGAATTGGAAGCCTTTCTTGTAAACAACCCTCAAGTCAAAGAATACTACATCTATAACGCGGATAACAATGTAAACAAGCAAATTTCAGACATTGAAGATTTGATTGCTAAGGGTGTAGACATGCTAATCTTGCAACCCATTTCTGCCGAATCTGTTGCTGCTGTGGTTGAAGAAGCATATGATGCGGGAATCGTTGTTGTAAATTGTACTTCGCCATTGGCACCGGCAACTGATTCATATCATGTATCCGTCGTGGCAAAAGACTATGACTTTGGATATGTCGGAATGAAGTGGTTGTGCGAAAAAATTGGTGGAGAAGGTAACGTAATCTGTTTAGATGGTATGCCTGGACTTTCCAGTGCTGTATTGCGTATGGAAGGTGCGAATGATGCATTAAAAGAGTTTCCTAATGTTAAGATCATTGCTAGTGAATATGCTGATTGGGATTATGCTACTGCAAAGCCTATTGTTGAGAACATGCTTGCAAGCTATGATAAAATTGATGCGGTCTGGTCTTCTGGTGGCGATATGACACGTGCTGCTATTGAAGCTTGGGCTGAGTCTGGTCGTGATTGGATACCTATGATGGGTGAAGACTGTAATGGATTTTTGAAACTTTGGAAAAAATACAAAGATGATGGTCTTAGTTGTATTGCAGTTTCTTTACCGACTTGGTTGTTTGCTTATGGTGCTGAACTTGGTTTAGAAATTCTAAACGGTGATTACACTGGTGAAAAAGATGTAATTGTTGATATACCTTCGTTTACTGATGACGATGTTGATAAATACGTTAGGGAGGATCTTTCCGATAGTTTCTGGGGTCAGACGCGCATGACTGAGGAACAGATAGTATCGCTATATGGTGATGGAAAAGATGGTTCACAAGGTATCTCCGGTGCTGGTGCTGATTCAGATCACTAACTAAAAAGTTTTCCAGAACGATTTTTGTGATTTAAAAATTTCTTAAATAGGTGGGAAACTATATTTCCCACCTTTCAAATATCTAAAGAGGAATGATACTTTGAGTTCTGACTGTCTAAAAATGATTGGTATATCGAAACGCTTTCCTGGTGTTCAAGCTTTAGATGATGTAGATTTTACTTTAAAAAGAGGGGAAATTCATGCACTTGTCGGCGAAAATGGTGCTGGAAAATCTACTCTAATGAATATACTTGGCGGTAATGTTAAAGCGGATGCTGGGTATATGGAATTAAATGGAAAGATTTTGGATATTTCATGCCCAATTGAATCCCTGAATAAGGGAATAGGTTTTGTTCATCAGGAGTCAAATCTTTTAGAAAATCTAACAGTGCTTGAAAATATTTTTTTGGCTCGTGAGGAAACAAAACTTGGAATATTAAATCATCAGACAATGCGAGATAAAATTGTTGAGTTTCAATCAATTTATGGTTATCAAATTGATCCTGATAGATATGTTAGCAGCTTAAGTATTGTTGAAAAACAAAGTGTTGAAATTATTCGAGCGTTAATATGTGATCCTCAAATTTTGATATTAGATGAGCCTACAGCTGCTTTGGATAGCAACGAAACTGAACGTTTATTTAGCATACTTTCTCAGTTGCAGAATAAAGGAGTTGCAATTATATATATTTCTCATAGAATAGAAGAAATATTTAAAATTTCTCAAAGAATTACGGTTCTTAAAGACGGAAAAGTAGTAGGGGTAAGAAAGACTAATTGTGTTGATAAAGATGAAATTATCTCAATGATGGTTGGAAGAGTTCTAGAAGATATATATCCTAATCGAAAAAATCATTTAATAGGAAAACCTGTTTTGAGTTTAAGGAATGTGAGTATACATAAACACATTCATGAAGTTAGTTTTGATTTGCATGAAGGCGAAATTTTGGGGCTTGGTGGTTTAGAAGGTCATGGTCAAAGGGAATTGTTACGTGCAATTTTTGGCGATATTGCTTTTTCAGGTGGAAGTCTTTTCGGATGTGGTAATAGTTACGACAAAGTAGGAATGCGCAAGCGTATTCATTCCGGAATAGGATATGTTACACATGATCGTAGAGGTGATGGACTTTTTCTAAATGAAACCGTTCAAAAAAACATTGCAATTGCTTCGCTCCATTTACGTAACCGTTTAGGTTTTATTGATACAAATCAAGAAAAGAAAAAAGTACTAGAAAAAATCGAACAAATGAGCATAAAAATTACTGATATCAATCAAAGCATAACTGATTTGTCCGGCGGTAATCAACAAAAAGTTATGTTAGCCCGATGGTTATTGATTAACCCTTATGTGTTATTGATTGATGAACCCACTAAAGGTGTTGATGTAGGTGCACGGATGTCTGTATATCAAATTATTGATCAACTGACTAAAGAAGGCATTGGCATCTTATTGTTCACTAGTGATATGATGGAATTAATCGGTTTGAGTGATAGAATACTCGTTTTTTATGAGGGTAAGATATCTGGGGAGTTAAAACGTGGAGAAGCTACTGAAGAAAAAATTATGCGTGCTGCAAGTGGAATAAGAGAGTAGAGATTATTGTTATGAAAAAGCGCGGGATAAAGATTGATAAACAGAAAAAGGGCGTAATAACAATATTTACGTTGTTATCTGTGGTTTTTATCATAATGTGTTTCTATTCGTCCTCTTTCCGTTCGTTTTACAACATTACAAATTTACTTGTTCAATGTGTTCCTCTGGCTTGTGTTGCAATTGGACAAACGTTTGTGATTGTTTCGGGTGGAATTGATTTGAGTGTTGGTTCAACAATTAGTATTTGTACTGCAATTGCGTCAAAATTATTGAATACTGATTCTGTGTTTGAAGCATTTATCGGTTCAATGTTAATTCTAATAATGGGCATTTTTATTGGTCTTATCAATGGAGTTGGTATCAATTTTTTAAATGTTCCACCGCTTATTACAACACTTTGTTCTAGCACCATTTTAAGTGGTTTGGCTTTATACATTTTGCCAATTGCAGGCGGTAGAATTAATAAGGACTTTGCACGATTTATATTTAGAAAGTGGACAATTATTTCAATGCCTTTAATTATTCTTCTTATTATTTTTCTTATTATGCGAACAATTTTATATAAAACCTCAATCGGGACTGGGTTTTATGCCATTGGGAAAAATCGTCAGATTGCAAAAAGTATGGGAGTTAATGTGCGCAGAACAGGAATTATAGCTTATGTTATAGCAGGTTTCTGCGCTGCAATTACTGGTTTGTTATTAGCTTGCCGTATGCGTGTTGGTGATCCCACTTGTGGTGTTCCTTTTACTATGGATTCAATTACAGCATCGGTAATTGGAGGTACTTCAATGTCCGGAGGAGTAGGTCTGTTATCGGGTACAATTGCAGGTGCTTTTTTAATAGGAATGCTATCTAATGTTATGAATAATCTTGCGGTTAACCAATTTTATCAATATGTACTTAAAGGTGGTCTTTTGATAGTTGCAATGATTGTTTATTCTATTTCAGGTCAAATTGAACGAAAACGTAATGAGAGAAGTAATTGATATGATTAATAAAAGGATACCTCTGAAACTAACATTACTAATTTTTGCTACCATATGTATGGTACTAATTCAATACATTTTAGTTCCTGGATCAGTAACATTAGGACAATTTATGATAGTGTCAAGGCAAGCTTCTGCTCTCGGGATAATAGCATTGGGTCAAGCTATTGTTATATTAGTTGGTGGAATTGACCTAAGTGTTGGCTCAATTGTGATGACTACTAATCTATTTTGCATAGCAAGTATGAGAGGTTCTAACGATTATCTACTATATGGTTTGGGATTATGTTTTCTGATTGCAGTTTTGGTTGGGTTTTTCAACTCCGTGGGAATTTTATATTTGGGTATTGCACCATTTGTAATGACACTATGTACAATGACTATCCTCCAAGGGATATGTTATGTATATACTCAAGGAGCTCCTACGGGCAGTGCTGCACCTATGATTAGGAGTCTGGGAACTGGTTACTTTTGTAAAATTCCTTATTCCACAATTATTTGGGTGGTTTTAGCTTTCGTTTCCATAATTATCCTCAAATTAACAACGCTTGGTAGAAAAATATATGCAGTTGGAGGAAACAGCAGGGCAGCTGAACTCAGTGGCATAAATTCCAAGGCGATAATAACATTTGCGTATATTTTTTCTGCAATATTATCAATGATAGCAGGAGTTATATTATCAGGTTACCTCAATATATCTTCTTTAACTGTTGGGGGAGATTACGTTAATAATTCATTAGCTGCTGTTTTGATAGGTGGTAACGCAATTTCAGGTGGAAAAGGAGGAATCATTGGAGTTGTATTTGGTGCTTTTCTTATGACATATTTGTTGGCGATTTTAACTATGTTAGGTATTGGAGAAGTTGGCAAACTTATTGTTCAAGGAATAGTTATTTTTACTGTTGTTGCTTTACAGGGAATTAGGCAAAAATCATAGGAGGTTTTAAATGTATATAGGTGTTAATCAATTTTGCTTTCCATCAAGCTATGATGTTGAAGAAGCGATCAATTCAGCAAAAAAAATCGGATTTGATTCAATTGAACTTTGCTTTACTAATTCTAACATTATGAACAAATCAACCGGGGTAACTGATTCGTTAAACATTAGTAACTACTATAACCGTTTATTAAATGTGGACAGTACTGATAAAGAAGTAAAATTATTAGGGAGTATAGTTAAGGATAATGGGATTAGTATTTCGAGTATTGGTGGTATAGTAAGTTTTTCAATATATCCTCTAAACTCTAATGTTATAGAGATTGCTGATAAAAGCATGGATGCAATGCGCAAAATGTTGGATTTTGCACAATTATTAGAAACGGATACAGTTTTAATTATTCCCGGAATGCTAACTGAAGATATGGATTACGAAACATCTTATAGACTTGCTCAAAAAAGAGTTGCAAAGCTGGCAGAATATGCACCAAATATAAAATTAGCAATTGAAAATGTATGGAATGGAATGCTTTATTCACCTTTGGAGTTTAGAAATTTTATTGATGAAATAGGATATGACAATGTAGGTGTTTATTTTGATATTGGGAATGCTCGCCGATTTGGGTGGCCTGAGCAGTGGATACGTACATTAGAAGGACGAATATTTAAATATCACTGCAAGGATTATAGATTATCCGTAGATAATATTTTTGGCTTTACTAACTTACTTGATGGCGATATTAACTGGCCTAGCGTGATATCAACGATTCGTGAAACGGGTTTTGATGGCGACTTAGTGGTTGAGCTTATTCCACCTGCTTCACACATGATTGAAAGTACACTCTTTTATGCATTAACTACATTAAAAGAGTTATTAAAAAATAATAATTTGGAGGGAAAATAACATGAAAAAGTATGGTGTTATGATTGTTGGTACAGGGTGGGTTTCTGGAGAACATATTCGAGCTTTTGAAATGACTGATAAAGCAGAAGTTCGTGCAATTGTATCTCGTAATTACGATAGAGGTCGCGCCAAAGCTGACGAATATAATTTAGGTGACAGATGCAAAATTTATACAAGCTATGATGAGGCTCTCAATGATCCGGTGATTGATATTGTAGTGATTTGTACGCCTAACGATATGCATTGTGACCAAACAATAAAAGCAGCAGCTGCGCGCAAGCATATTTTAACTGAAAAACCATTAGCGTTAAGTTGGGAAGATACTCTACGCATGGATGCCGCGGTTCGTGAAGCTGGCGTTAAAACGCTTGTTGGTTATGTCTTACATTATAATCCGTTATTTATGACTGCAAAAAAATTACAGAAAGATTTTATAGGCGAACTTTATTATGTTGAAACGGATTATTTCCATAGGGTTACAAGTGAAATTCCTTGTTATGAGTGGACGTGTAAAAAATCTGTTGGTGGCAGTTCATTGCTTGCTGGCGGTTGTCATGCTGTGGATGCTATGAGATGGTTTGTTCAGGATGAAGTTATAAGTGTATATGCTCAAAGTTGTAGACTACGTACAGATCTAGAATTTGAAGGTACAATAGCATTGATACTCAAATTTAAGAATGGGGCAGTTGCTAAGGTAGGTTCGAGTTATGATTTTATAAGCCCTTATGTATTCAACCTCCATCTTTGTGGGGACAAAGGTACACTATGGAATGACAGGTTATGGTCACCTAATATGATACCAGAACAACGTGATTATGTTCAAATCCCTGTTATTACACCAAACAGTGGCGATGTGCAACATCATCCCTTCCCGGAACAGGCAGCACATTTTATAGATTGTATTGAGAACGACAAAGAAACTGATTGTCCCATTAGTGATGCACTTAAAACGCAAGAAGTTGTGTTCGCTGCGGATCAAAGTGCTTTAACTGGTGAAGTAGTACATTTACCTCTAGATAGATAATCTGTTTATACAAAATCATTTCATGTGACACCTTGCTGAAGTTTTCTATATTCAGCAGGTGTCATGTGATAATGTTGTCTAAAAACACGATAGAATTGAGTGGTGTTACTATAACCAACTTCATTAATAATTTGATTTACGCTCATATCTGTGTTTATTAAGAGAGTACGAGCGTTTGAAAGTCTTTGCCTAGTAACATAATCCTTAAATGAGATGCGTATCTCTTTTTTAAATAAATGTCGAAAATACGTTGGGTTCAGATCAACATAAGCTGCTATGGAATTCAGTGAAAGAGTTCTATTATAGTTCTGTTTAATATATTTTAGTGCAAGCGAGATTTTAGGATTGATATTTTCTCTTGCACTTTCTTTACTGCCGTTCTGGTAGTAATGAGCTGCAAGCTCGAAGAGTATCTTTCTTACAACAATATCAACCTCAATTTCCCACATATTTCCACGATGACTATAAACATTATATCCTTGTTCTATTAGTTGCTTTAATCTATTGGCAATTTCTGTGTCATTAGGAATCTTGTTAATAAAATCCGGTGGATCATAATAAAAAGTGTTGATATATTGTTTGTTAGCTCTATGGTTAATAGGGTCAGATATAAAGGATGGCATTAAAATTAAGAAAATATAGCTATTTGTATTTCCCTCAGATGTTACAGCAACGTGATTTTCATAATTATTGTTTATAAAAACATCGCCTGTGTTAACTGTATATTGCTTATTCATATAAAGAAAGCTACCCTTACCATGCGTACACAAACCAATTTCGAAATACTGATGCCAATGCATGGGATCAGAGTTTCCGCATACAGTATATTCAAAAAAATGCACAGGAAAATAGGGGTCAAAATCAAATTCCCAATTAAAACGTTTCACAATTCAACCTTTCAATGATTTTATATAATGACATTACACTATAAAACTCTAAAAACCGAAACTACTTTACCTAAAACTTCTACAACCGGTGTGTATATAGGAGCCATAGTAGAGTTTTCGGGTTGCAGACGAAAGTGCCCATTTTCCTTAAAAAAACGTTTTACTGTGGCATCTCCCTGTATTAGGGCGACGACTATATCACCGTTGTTAGCAGTGTTTTGTTTGTGTACAATAATAGTATCGCCATGCATTATACCTACGTCCTTCATGCTATCTCCACGAACTTTAAGCGCAAAATGTTCCCCCTTTGTGAGCATAAAACTTGGTAATTCAATTTGGTCTGTATAGTTTTCCTCAGCTAAAATAGGGGAGCCTGCGGCTATTGGACCTAGCAGGGGAATGCTGACTAAACTGCTTGAATCAAGGTTATCGGGATTGATAAGCTCCATAGCTCTAGGTTTCATGGCATCGCGCCTTAGCTCACCGCTTTCTTCCAAGCGTTTAAGATGTCCGTGTACCGTTGAGGTAGATTTAAGCCCAACTGCAGCACAAATTTCCCTAACGGATGGGGGATAACCCTTCTCAGATACATGTTGTTTTATATATTGTAAGATTATCTCTCTGGTTTCGCCGCGTTTTCTCTTGGTTCTGCCATGTGTGCTGGACATAATTATACCCCCTGTACATTAATGAAGTAATTATACAATGCAAACATCTGTTTGTAAAGCGTTATTCGTTAGGTGAATCATTGTTTGGGATTTCAGGAAGAACAACTCTCTTAGCGGCTTGTCGCTTATGTTCATCAGTCATTGCTGCATAGTGCCGTCTTGTGGTATTTACATCCGAATGACCTAGCGCATCTGCTACCAGATATATATCGCCTGTTTCCTGATATAGATTAGTGCCAAATGTGCTTCTAAGCTTATGTGGGCTAATTTTCTTTTTAAGAGGCGCTGCAACCTGCGCATATTTTTTAACCAGATTTTCAACTGCACGTGTAGTGATTCTACGCTTTTGTAATGACAAAAACATAGCATTTTCATGCCCAGGTAAGGTTTCAATCTGTTGTCTTTCATTAAGGTAATCAAGTACAGCTCTTTTAACGACATTTGCATAATACAAAATTGTTTGATCGCCACCTTTTCTAACTACAACAAAAGAGTTTTTATCAAAATCAAAATCATCTATATCAAGACCTACAAGTTCGCTAACACGTATACCTGTTCCAAGAAAAAGTAGTAATATTGCCAGATCCCTTTTCTGAGTGGATTTAAGATAGGCTTTTTGTTTAGAAGAAAGACCATCTCCGGTCATAACTACACTAATAAGCTCATTAACTTCATCTGTATCAAGATATAATATAGGCTTTTTTTTCTTTTTAGGTAGATCTACTAGTAAAGCAACATTTGAAGGTATTAGCTCATTTTTAAATAAATAATTAAAATAAGAACGAACTGAACACAGCTTTCGCATAATGCCAAGTTCGTTATTTTGTATAAAGGTGGGGGAGGAGCCAGAGTCGCTTTGTTCATCGTCTTTTGTGTAAAACATAAGATATTCCTGAAAAGCTTCAATATCTCTAGCTGTAATGGAAGCGATTTCTTCTAAGGACATAAGTTCTTGTGAACTATTCGCAAAAGAAACCCTCTCTGTGCAAAGAAACCTGAAAAATAAATTTAAATCATAAGCATACGCAAGCCTTGTAAGCGGACTTGTTGTTTGGGATATGGCCCTAAAGAAATCAGCACAACTCGGAGGTAGAGTTTTAAGTTGCTTTCTTAACCTTTCATGATATTTTTGTGTACGCAGCTTATGGTATACCTTAGCCAAAACGTGTCTCCTTTAAATCAATTTAAAAGTACTAAAATGGGGAAATACTTATCTTGAAATAAAATAAGCTTTTATATTGAGGCGGAACTGCTGTAGAACAGAAGCAAATCACATGTGGGGAAAACGAATAATATATGTGCTATTTAGTTATGGAGCCAATAAGATAAAATGAATAAAAGCAAGCACATACTTATTTCATATAACGACTAGCGGCATGGGTATTAACAAAATCGCATTATTATAAGTAGACTATTTAGATAAAGCGGTTAGGCTGAAGTATAGCTATAAGAGCCATATCAAAACATTGGCACTATTCGTAAAAGATGCCTTTTGCGAATAGTTACCAGATGAATCATTAAAAGTTTAAATCTTGAACAATGATAAATGTTCATAAATATGTCCTCCCCTGCTTTCTATCATCTAAAAACTTGTAAAATGTTCATCTAATTTAACGCAATTAAAGACCTTGATTATATATATAAAACAATTTTTAACAACTACAGTTTGTTCAAGTTTCTAAAAACAAAAATTGCATTATGACTATTTGTTGTCAAAACGAGAATAAGTTGTATATGTAAATCACGAAACATGAATTTTAAAAATGAAACCAACGCACTATGAACATCTACTGTTCTTTTTCAAAATCCGATTTAAACTTATCAACCTCTCCCCTAGCCAATGCATCACAGCGGTTGTTATAATCGTGCTCAGCATGTGCGGGTACTTTATGAAAGCGTATAGAGGGATGCTTTCTTATAATAAGCAGGAGTAACTTCCAAAGATCCTGATTTTCAACCGGTTGTTTATCGGTGGTTTTCCAGCCGTTGTTTTGCCAATTTGTAATCCAATCTTTCTCAAATGCGTGTACTACATAAGTTGAATCAGAGTAAACATTTACATTGCAAGGTTTTTTTAATTGACCTAAACCGCTAATAACTGCAAACAGCTCCATGCGATTATTAGTAGTTAACGGCATATTCCCACTTACTTCTTTTTCGTGTTCTCCATACTGAAGTATAGCTGCCCAACCACCTGGTCCCGGGTTTCCAGAACACGCGCCATCCGTATAAATATTTACAGTCTGAAATTCAGATTTTTCACTCATGATTATGGATTCACCAATTCAAGTGTATCACGTGCAATAACCAGTTCTTCATTGGTAGGTATTACAACAACCTTTACTTTGCTATCATCAGCAGAAATATCGGCTTCTTTGCCTTTGACTTTGTTTTTCTCTTTATCTATCGCAGCGCCAAGGAAGCTCATATCTTCCATTACTCGTTCTCTGAGCTCTATACCATTCTCCCCAATACCAGCAGTGAAAACAATTACATCAACACCACCCATTACAGCAGCGTATGCACCTATGTATTTTTTGATACCCATATCCAGAATTTGCTGAGCAACAAGGGCGTTTTTATTTCCGCTTTCAGCAGCTGTATCAACATCGCGCATATCGCTGCTGACACCACTTACACCGAGCAGACCGCTTTTTTTGTTAAGTATTTCAAGCATTTCATCAATATTAATACCATCGTTGTTCATTATGTATTGTAAAACTGCAGGATCCATGCTACCGCTGCGAGTACCCATAAGCAATCCCTCAAGAGGGGTAATGCCCATGCTGGTATCAACGCATTTTCCATTGTGTACAGCTGCAATAGAAGAACCATTACCAAGATGGCAAGTAATTATGCGAAGATTATTTATATCCTTACCTAAAAACTCTGCAGCTCTAGCGCTTACATAGCGGTGGCTTGTTCCATGAAAACCATAGCGGCGTACATGCAGACGCTCATAATAATCTATTGGTACACCATATAAAAACGCCTTAGGCGGCATAGTTTGATGAAATGCGGTATCAAACACGGCAACCATAGGAGTATTGGGCATAACTTCGTGGCAAGCCATTATCCCCATTAAGTTTGCAGGGTTATGAAGCGGACCTAGAGGAATATTTTCTTTAATTGCTTCAATTACCTCATCATCTATAATTACGGATTGAGTGAACTTCTCTCCACCGTGTAGTACTCTATGCCCTACTGCGGCGATTTCATCCATATTGCTAAGTACACCGTGAACTTTATCTGTAAGTGCATCAAGCATAAATTGAGAAGCAACAACATGGTTTTTCATTGGTTGTTCCAACACATATTTATCGCCATTAACTTCTTGCTTAAGCCTTGTACCATCAATACCTATGCGTTCAACTAATCCTTTAGCTAACGTACTTTCAGTGGTCATATCAATTAGTTGATATTTAAGTGAAGATGAGCCTGCATTAACAACTAAGACTTTCATGTGAGATCTCCCCCGATAATAAAATTCTATATTATTATACAGTATAGTTCATAAAAAGAAAAGGAAGCGGATATTTCCCGCTTCCATGAGCATAAACAATATTAGTCTTCAATAACCTTTGCGACAGCGCCTGCGCCTACTGTGTGGCCGCCTTCCCTTATGGCGAAGCGGAGACCCTGCTCTATTGCTATCGGGGTGATTAGCTTAACTTCCATCTGTACGTTATCGCCGGGCATTACCATCTCTACGCCTTCAGGCAGGCTGATAGAGCCGGTAACGTCGGTTGTACGGAAGTAGAACTGCGGACGATAGCCGTTGAAGAAAGGTGTGTGCCTTCCGCCCTCTTCCTTGGTTAGTACGTATACTTCGCCGTAGAAGTGGGTAAGGGGTTTAATTGTGCCGGGCTTTGCAAGTACCTGACCACGCTGGATTTCATCCCTCTGTACGCCGCGGAGCAGTACGCCTATGTTGTCGCCAGCTTCGCCTTGGTCCATCATCTTGTGGAACATCTCAACGCCGGTTACTACTACCGCACGGGATTTCTCTACAAGACCTACGATTTCTACAGTTTCGGATACCTTGATGGTACCGCGCTCTACCCTGCCGGTTGCAACAGTGCCGCGGCCGGTGATGGAAAATACGTCTTCAACGGGCATTAGAAAAGGTTTATCTATCGCACGCTCGGGTGTGGGGATATAGTTATCCACCGCTTCCATAAGCTCAAATATGCTCTTGCATGCAGGGGCGTTCTGGGGGTCAGAGCCGTCATTTTGCATGTACTCAAGCGCCTTAAGTGCGGAACCCTTTATAATCGGGATATCATCGCCGGGGAAGTCGTAGCTGGAAAGAAGCTCTCTAACTTCCATTTCGACTAACTCAAGCAGCTCTTCATCGTCCATAAGGTCGGTCTTGTTCATGTATACAACAATGTAGGGAACGCCAACCTGACGGGCAAGAAGGATATGCTCCCTTGTCTGGGGCATGGGGCCGTCGGGGGCTGATACCAGCAGTATGGCACCGTCCATCTGTGCTGCGCCTGTAATCATGTTCTTAACATAGTCAGCGTGGCCGGGGCAGTCTACGTGTGCGTAGTGGCGGTTATCGGTTTCGTACTCAACGTGTGAAGTGTTGATGGTTATACCACGTGCTTTTTCTTCCGGAGCCTTGTCTATTTCGTCATATTTCATAGCGCTTGCATGGCCAGCGGATGCCAGCACCATGGTTATAGCTGCAGTAAGCGTTGTCTTGCCATGGTCAACGTGACCGATAGTGCCAATGTTTACGTGTGGTTTTGTGCGTTCAAATTTTGCTTTTGCCATAATAATTTCTCCTCCAAAATCTACGGTTTTTGCCGGTAGGCTATCCGGCGTTATTACCGGCAACTGCCGGATGTGCCAATGCGGATTAACCGCAATGGACGAGTGGAGCGGGTGATGGGAATCGAACCCACGTAGCCAGCTTGGGAAGCTGGAACTCTACCATTGAGTTACACCCGCAAAACCCACAAAAACTATGATAGCTAAAAAGAACAGATTTGTCAACGATTTGAATGGTTTTTATACTGTTGGATTGTAGATTAATTGAGCGTTGTAATAAAAGTATTTATTCGGTGAAACACTAAAGCACAGTCAAGAGCATTTAATTTATCATAGTTTAAAAAATCACATACAAACCTTAAATTCATTTTAATATATGTTAAGAGTATACAAATGCATGAAATCACTAAACAAGCAACAAAAGAAAAAACTAACCATTCACAAGTTTGTTTATTATCGGGACTGCATTTTCACTATTCAAAAAATCATATGTAATTATGGGTACAAGGTCTTTTGTAGCCTTAATATTACCCTCTGATAAAAGCTTTCTTACTAGCGAAGCACTTATAATTCCGTACTCGTCCTCAGCTTTACGCGGAATTATTGTTAAATCAATGCCAAAAGAGGGCAGTATTTCCTGCATGGCGCTGTTATATAGTGCTGTTGATTCAGAGTATGGCTCCTCCCCTACGAAACGCTTTGTAATGTTGAGCTTAGCGCCTATCCTGGAGAACACTGCTGCGTCTAAACTTGCGTGTGCCTTTGTAACCTTGCTGGACTCCTTTATAAAATATGATGGAAATGTTGCGCTAGATACAAGATAACTCTCAGTAGGATGGTAGATTATATTTTTAAGGTCGGAAGTTCCTTCCTTAACCAACTTTTCTCTTACCTTTCTTGGGAATGCAGACATATCTTCTGATACTATAAACAAATGCAGGTTATCACAGTGATTCAGTGCATATTCAACAAGATATCTGTGTCCTAGAGTAAAGGGATTTGCATTCATAACTATTGCCCCATTTACACCTTCCAAGGCTTCTCCTAAAGACTCTAAATAATCATCAAATGCGGATTTTTTGTTTTCTAAAAATACCACATTGTCAAGCGACACAATTTCGTCAAATCCGAGCGAAGTGAAGCTATCCTTTGCATCTTGTTTAGTATATATGAACACATGAAAAATTCCACGGCTAAATAGCTCTGAGCAAAGCTCACTAACTATAGTAGCCATTAAGCCTTGACCCTGATAGGCGGAATCAACCGCCAAACAGCGAAGAGTATTTTTATAGAATGACCCCGTTGCCGCCATAGTATCTCCGTCCATAAGCGCAATAGTGTATTCTGTATTATTATCGCGTTCAAGCCCTTCTTTTGATAAGAGTTCATCAACCATTTTATTCCCATATCTGTCATTTTTATAGATTTGTGTAAAATTCATAACAACTCTCCTATGCGTAGTAGCGATATTTTTTCTTTGACTATTGAAAAAAAGTCGTCCATGAAGCGGTTTAATTCCATATCCTTTCTGTGACAAAAATAAAAATGACGTCGGTATTCTAAATCGCGAATATGGAAATACTTAATTGAATCTCTGAAATGTTGTGGATGCTTGAGATATACGTTTGGGCAAAGCATAAGAGCAGCGCCGCTGGAAGCGATGTTTTTAGCTCCTTCAAGGCTATCAGTTTCTAGCAATATTTTTGGCTGGATATTGTTTTTGCGAAACAGGTCATCCTGAACTACACGCACACTATGTCCGTGTTGCAAGCTTACAAATGTTTCATCAGCAACCGATTGAATTGAGATCTCATCACCATTTTTATGGCGGTTTGCAAAAGACGAATTGTTTCCGGCGATGAGCATCACTTCCTCATTTTCAAGCAGTGTATATGATATGTCGGGGTATTTAGGTTCAGTAGTTATAAGTGCGATATCGCAATCACCATCATGTAGCGCCTTTTCAAGAAGAGAACTGCCCTTTTCAGTAAGTTCAATCTGTACATGAGGGTAGCGCTTGATGAATTCCGGGATTATTAAAGGAAGTAGCTGCATTCCCCTTTGAAGCGAAATACCAAGTCTAAGTCTTCCCCTAAGTTCACTGCTGATTTCGTAAATCTCGTTTTGAAGTCTGGCGTTTATAGCTAATATTTCTCTAGCTGCATCGAGATATTTTTCTCCGGCGAATGTAAGGCTTATAGGATCAGTTTCGCGATTGAATATAAAGGCACCAAGTTCCTTTTCTATACGTTGTATCATTTGACTTACCGCAGATTGCGAAACATACATGCTTCTAGCTGCAGAGCTTATACTCCCGCTGGATAATACAGTTTGTACACATTCAATATAGCGTAGATTCATTAATATCCCTTCTTTATCGTAAATCCTCCGTTAATTGTATTAGAAATTCGCAGATAAATCAAATATTATATAAGGTAGTAATTGCAGAATTATAAGCTTTGATTTATAATAGGGAAAATGATACTTCAGGAGGACGCTAAAGTTGCTGAATTATTATAATTATCAAATGAGTTTGTGGAATTAATGATGCTTAGAAGTCTATTGTTTATACCTGGCAATAGCCCCTCTATGTTGCAGAATGCTGATGTACTTGGGGCTGATGCCTATATTATTGATCTTGAAGATGCGGTATCTCCAAAGGAAAAAGATGCCGCAAGATTGCTTGTTATAAACGCTATTAAAGCCCTTGATTTCGATAAGAATAAAACAATCGTCCGAGTAAACCCGCTACACACTGAAGATTGCACTGTCGATATACAGGCGATAGTTCCTTTAGCGCCGGCATTTATTATGCCCACAAAGGTTTCATGTGCTGAAGATATAATTAAAATATCTGAGCTTATTGAGTTAATTGAAGAAAAATCCAAGTTAGAAATAGGCAGAACAAAACTTATTCCCCTTATTGAAACTGCTGAAGGTATTGAAAATGCATATCATATTGCCAACTCAAGTGATAGAATAGCTGCGCTTTTTCTCGGTGCTGAGGATTTAACTAGCGACATGCAAGCTATACGCACCAAACAGGGTAATGAAATAGCCTATGCAAGAAGCCGTATAGTTACCGCAGCGAGAGCCTGCAATATCGAAGCAATTGATACACCATTCACTGATGCACACGATTATGAAGGGCTTATTGAAGATGCACGTATCGCAAGAAGCTTAGGCTTTACCGGCAAGGCATCTATATCGCCTCACCATGTTGAAGGGATTAATAAAGCCTTTACTCCCACCTATGAAGAAATCAACTACGCCAAAAACGTAATTGAAGCAATAGAAGAAGGCAAAAGGCTTGGAAAAGGCGCAGTTTCACTTGGCGGAAAAATGATAGATAGACCTATAGTACTGCGTGCTCAAAAACTGCTCAACGTAGCAAAGCAGCTTGGAATGGAAAATTGATATGGATAAGATTTTACCTAACATACGAGAGAGCATATTAAAAAGTGGTCTTAAAGATGGAATGACCATTTCCTTCCACCATCACTTAAGAAATGGCGATTATGTGCTTAACATGGTTATGAGGGAGATTGCTGCGCTTAAAATAAAAAACCTGACAATACAGGCAAGCGCACTTTTTGATTGTCATTATGAGCTTATAGAACATATAAAAAGCGGTGTTGTAAGTCATATAGAAACAAATTATATGAGTGGGCGGATTGCAAGTGCGATATCGCATGGAATATTAAAAAATCCTGTGATTTTTAGAAGTCACGGCGGAAGACCGGCAGCTATAAAAAGTGGAAGGGTACATATAGATGTGGCTTTTTTGGCTGCACCTGCAGCAGATAAAATGGGAAATAGCAACGGAAGCCTAGGCAAATCCGCATGTGGCTCTCTTGGTTATGCCATACCCGATAGTGAATGTGCAGAGAAGGTAATAATAATTACCAATACGCTTTTACCCTATCCCCTATTTCCAGCTTCCATTAAAGAAAGCAACGTAGATTATGTTGTAAAAGTGGATGCTATTGGCAATCCAGAGGGAATAGTTTCAGGTACTACGCGCATCACTAGAGATCCTATTGCACTTAAAATAGCGGAGTATGCTGCAAAGCTAATAAAGTATTCAGGTCTTCTTAAAAATGGATTTTCATTTCAGACCGGTGCTGGCGGTGCATCGCTTGCGGTAACAAGATACCTTAAACCCATAATGAAAGAGCTTGAAGTAAAAGGGAGCTTTGGTCTTGGAGGGATTACCAAATACCTTGTAGATATGTTGAATGAAGGCTATTTTGAGGCACTTCAAGATGTCCAGTGCTTTGATCTTCAAGCGGTATCTTCCATAAGGGATAATCCAAAGCATATAGAGATTTCTGCAACCGAATATTCAAGCCCACTTTCAAAATCTCGCGCCACTTCATCGCTTGATGTGGTGGTATTAGGTGCCACTCAAATAGATACCGATTTTAATGTAAATGTTCACACCGATTCATTTGGCATTATAACTGGTGGTTCAGGAGGACATAGCGATACTGCTGAGGATAGTAAGCTCTCCATAATAGTTGCGCCGCTATTTAGAGCACGACTTCCATTAATTGTTGATAAAGTTCAGTGTATAAGCACTCTTGGCGCTCATATAGATGCTCTTGTCACACAAAGAGGTATTGCAATAAACCCAAAAAGACAGGAACTTTACGAAATACTAAAAGATGCTGCATTGCCGGTAATGCCAATAGAAGAACTAAAAAAAATAACCGAGAAATATACCGGTATTCCTGATAAAATATCCCCTATTGAAAAATGTGTTGCGGAGGTTGAAAGCAGGCACGGTAAAATTATAGACTGCATTTTTGCAGTAGAATAGGAGAAGTAACATGAGTAATTTTTCAAAAGAAGAAATCCGTTTCCTAACCCTTTTGTCTGAAAAATATCCTAATGTGCAATCTCTTTACAATGCTATATGCAGTATAAATGCAACGCTTATATTGCCCAAAGGTACAGAGCATTTTATGAGTGACATACATGGTGAGCTTGAAGCATTTATACACATACTAAACAATTGCTCTGGTGTAATTAAGGAAAAAGCGAATAGTCTATTTAAGGGGGAATTTTCGCAAGAAGAAATAGATGAATTCTGCGCAATAATATATTACCCCGAGCAAAAACTTGCTCTTCTCGAAGCTGATAAAACCGTTTCAAAGGACTTTTACTCAGATCTTATATTTAAGCTTACCGAACTTACAAAGTTTATGAGCGTAAAATATACAAGAAACGAAATCCGTTCTGCAATTCCTGAGGAATATTATTTTATAATTGATGAACTTTTAAATACTGAGCTCTACGAACATAAGAACCAACGTGATTACCATCATGCAATAACGAAAACCGCAATAGAGATGGATGCACAGGTTGAGCTGATTAAAGCATTTTGTCTGCTTATTAAGAGGCTTGCCGTTAGGAAATTATATGTTTTAGGCGATATATACGATAGAGGTTCTTCCCCTGATGATATTATGGATCTACTAATGGAACATCATGCAGTTTACTTTACATGGGGAAACCACGATGCGCTGTGGATGGGAGCTGCCTGTCTTAACCTCGCTTGTATTGCAGCTTCTGTGCGCAATACACTAAATTACGGTCATATGCACCTACTAGAGAGTGGCTATGGAATAAGCATGAGACCACTTTATGCACTTGCACAGAAACTGTACCCAAACCTCAGTCAAGATGAAGCTGCACTCAAAACTATTACTATTATTATGTTTAAACTTGAAGGGCAGCTTATAAAAAGGCACCCTGAATATAAACTAGATGAAAGGCTTAAACTACACCTAATTGACACAAAGAAGCGAACCGTAAGCTATGATGGTAACACCTGGTCTTTGATACATCAACAGTTTCCAACGCTCATAGGAGAAGATTTCTATGCGCTTACTGATGAAGAATTATATATTATGGAAGCACTTAAAGATGACTTTAAAAGGAGCGAAAGGCTTCACAGGCATATACAATTTTTGTACAAACGCGGCGCTGTATATATGGTGCAAAACGGGAACTTATTGTTACACGGCTGTGTACCACTAACACCAGAAGGTGAACTGCTAGAAGTATCTTTTGAAGGGGAAAAATATTCCGGTCAACACTTCCTTGATTTTTGTGATGTTAAGGCGCGCACTGCTTATCGTACAAAAGCTGAACTTGATGGCGATTTTATGTGGTTTCTGTGGTGTGGAGATTTTTCGCCCCTATGTGGTAGGAAAATGGCAACATTCGCTCACCTTATGATAGCTGATAGAGCAGCATTCACTGAGCCAAGGGATCCATATTATACCTATAATAAAACTGTTGAAGGTTGTGAGATGCTACTTGAAAGTTTTAATCTTGACCCGAAAGAAGGGCACATAATAAACGGGCATACCCCAGTGCTAAAGGGAGAATCTCCCGTGCGGGCTGATGGAAGAATTTTAGTAATAGATGGCGGTTTTTGCAAAGCCTACCATAAGAGAACAGGTATTGCAGGCTATACGCTTATTTCTAATTCCCACGGACTTCGTATAGTTGCACATAACCCATTTACGGGTGTCGAAAATGTCGTAAAGAATAACACCGATATAAGCTCCACGCAGGAAGAGTTTATACCCTATAAAGTAAGGCAAACTGTAAAGGACACAAATGATGGCATTAAGCTCAACGAAAAGCTTAATGATCTGTATCGTCTGCTTGAGGCATATCGTCTGGGTATAATAAATCCTACAAATGTTTAGTTGATTAATGGATCAAATTTCGTCATGTTTATCCAGAATAGCTTCCGGGGGGAATTCAGGCTTAGGTCCAAAGTAGTGCAGCATCTGTTCATCGGTTAAGGAAAACCATTCCTTAACCTGCACATAACAGTGCCTCGGTCTTTTCCTAACTACATTACGGAGCCTGTCAACCCTAGAGTTCCAATAACGCATACAGCCATCCACAGTTTTCGGCTGCTCCATTGATATGTTCTTTAAGTTATACGATGCCCATCTTTCAAAATGCATATTCATCTCGGGCAATAAAATATTATAACATTCATCTATTTGGTCAAGCATTCTTTCTGTTGTAAAGAATCTAAAAATTTCACCAAAACGGGTTAAAAACTTGTCCAGCATTTCTTCGTTCTCAAGTGTTTTAAGCCAGATTGAGTTATCAATATCATCATTTGCACCATGACCTTTTGGGTTCATCATATTTCTTACACCATTGTTTGCAGCTCTGAACAAGCCATAGTCCATATCAAATATTATCCAACGCCATTTACCCCCAGGAACTCTGTAACATCTTATGTTACCCGAGTCGGTGTTGGCAAAGAACATCTGAAATATGATGTAATCAAACAGATTGTCAACATCAATGTTATCTAAAATATACTGCATATCATCAGGATTAGTTGCGGGTGAGCTTGCTTTAATTTTATTAACCATGTTGATATAATCTCGATTGCTGCCATAATAAGCCTTATTGCTTCCTTCTATCATCATCATATTGTCAGCATCTTCAAGAGGAATACCCTCATGCTGAGCGACAAAATAGCGACTCACTCTTTCGCGCAGATTGTAATGCCCCCAATAATTACCGTTTAAATATACTATAACAGGTTTCCATGCTTGGTGTATTACAGTAGTGTCCTCTAGCTGCTCAATCAGTCTGCTATGCACACCGTCAATCATTCTTGTCCAAACGCAGTCGTTGCCGGAAACACGAAGTACCAATGATTTATACCTTTCAAATGGTCTTTCGTCAAAAAGCTTAGCATGGAAATACCTTTCTCCAATAGAAGCTTTTGCTTTAAGTTTAAATGACTTCTGTGGCATATCCAAAGAATACTGACCAATTAGTCCAAATTCAATATCTTGACTAAAATAAACCTCTCCGCTATCGGAATTGAACATCTCAGCATAACCGGGTCTAAACTTTTTGCCGTGTAGACGATAAGTTGGTGTGGGGTTTTTAAAAGGAATATATTTATAGCTTTCAAGGTTTACCCCTTCCCCTGCTGCATACATACCGGTTTCAGGGTTCCAAAGATTATCAGGGTCTGTAGCCAAACATACAACAGGCATAGTGTAGTATGTTTTCATAACGTAATTTGCTGTAACAACGGAAGATGGCTGTAAACCCGGTGCAAACGAGCGTGCCCTTAACACTGTTGTATCGCTAATCAATATAGGGTCTTTATATAATATGCTGTTTTCAAGAGTTGGTATTGAGCCGTCTAAAGTATAACGAATAGAAGATCCATCAGCTGCACTTAAAGCAACATGAATATCTTCTTTGTAAAGACCGCCTTCTGCGGAAAAAACAGGTTTATCTGAAAAACCCGGAAATCCTGTAGTGTTCTCATAACCGGGAGTTGCAGCGTCAAAATAAAAAAAACCCTCGTTTTTTAAATTTCTTCCATATGAATAATCTGTAGGTATTGCGGGTAGATAGAGCTTGTCAATGACAGTTCCATTACTATCAGATAGAGTAACAGTTTCTCCGCCCCTTCGTTTAAGCGCATATGAGGCTCTAAGTGCTGCAGCGTTTGAGCCTGGATCCTTACTTTTATCCATAATAACAACTTTATATTCTCTGGGCATTATAGTACTGCCAGGGGGAAAACGCCACTTAAGCGGCCAGTTGATATTATCGCTTAAACCCCAAGATGAAATATCTATTGCTTGTTCAGTACTGTTGTAAATTTCAACCCAATCAGCAAAAGGTAAGCCTTCACCTAAAGATGTACTAGTATTACTGCTCATAGCTTCACTAATATATACACCGCTTGGGTTAAGGGAGCGCAAATATCTATCCGCTATTTTAGCTCCATCTGCAGTATTTGGCGCGCCGGGAGTAGCTAGGGTGAAAACCTGCCAGCCTTCTCCGTCTTCTACTCTGCCAAAGCTCGCATCAGCGGGCAAATTTTCAAACGCTATTCTATCTATAAGATTGCCTTGTCTTGTTGATAGTGTGATAGTTTCTCCACCCGCTTTTATGCGGAAATTTGTGTGCGGATAACCACCAGGATTACTTCGGTTTTTTCCCGAGCAAAACACCAGATAATATCCGCTGGGAGGGATGACAGCTCCTTCCGGAAACACCCATTTTATTGGTCTTTCAGGGTTATCGGATATAGCATAGTTATCAAGTTTAATTGTTTTATCACTACGGTTTTTAAGCTCAATCCAATCCTGTAATTCTCCGTCCTCATCCCTAAGTCCGGTGCGGGGTGCAGCCATTATTTCGTTTATGACAAGTGTACCTGTATCTATTCTAAAGTTATTCATATAGGCTTCATGGCCTTCTTTTGTGTTCTCAAATCCGGGAGAATATATATTCTCACCCTTTACATATTCGCCAGCTTCATTTAGGTAATAAGTTTCATTAGCATTTAGTGTAGGTATATCAACAGAAGATATAACAAAACCTGAAGTATCGAACATAAATAGAGATTCACCTATTGAGCTTAGCTTAAATTTGGCATGAAAAGGCTTGTCTTCGTCATTTTGATTTCTTCCGTCGAAGTATACGATTACCCTATCATCAGGGTTTAATATTTTCTTTGGAAACACAAATTTGGCTCTATCAGATCTGTCAGATAAAGTAAGACCCTCTAAATTTATCTGTCTATCAGTGCTATTCCATATTTCTGCCCAGTCGCTAAAACGTCCCTTTTCATCAGGCAATGCGGAAGTATTACTAGTCATAACTTCGCTTATGAGAAGCCCTTCATAATCTGAAACAATACTACCGTCAGAATCAATGTTAAGTGCTTTTTTCATAGGTTCTTTAGGACCTAATATTATGAATGTAACAAGCAGGACAGCCACAATAATCGTAAACAATAACCTACGGCTTGGTGTATGTTTATTCAGCTTTGTTTTTTTTGGTTCAGCCGACATTTAATTCTCCTTATATGTATTCTCTCAATACGAAAATCGTTTCTCCTGGGTTAAAGCTAGGCTCAACTCTTATTACTAAGGGGTGGTTGGAAAACTCATCCAATATCATGTTTTTTATTGCCGTTCCCCCATGAAAGCCGTGTACAACTCGTAGACGATAATCAGCGCTAGTAACCCTATTAAAGGCGGAACGCACGGCAATCCTAGCTTGGTATACATTCATCCCGTGTAAATTGATTTCCATGCACTTCCCTCCTTGTATAGATTATATACAAAACGAATGATAAATTCAACTAAATGCAATCATTTTGTAATATTCGTTATAGACTTTTGATTATGTGATCAAGATAGCACTTTACAGGATCTATATCTGTATGTGCATAAAGCATGCGCGTGCCAACCGCATCTTCTATCTCATTAAATAGTAAACGTCCATTATGAAATATAAAGTCAACTCCAACAAAGTCAAAATTGAAGCGTGAAAGAATTTTCATAACATTATTTTCTGTTTCACTATCTATCTTATATGGCATGGCGCTGCCACCCTGCCCTACATTACTTCTAAAATCCCCATCAGTACTGTAGCGCATCATGGATTTTAGTATTTTATTGCCTAATATATATACCCTTACATCTTTACCTATAGTATCGGACAAGGGCTGAACAACTGCAGTATCAGGATAACATTCCTTAAGCGAAGAAATATAAGCTGTTTCATTATTACACAAAAACACTTTTCTACCACCACAGCTGTTTGACGCTTTTACAACAACAGGATAAGGAAAGGGCGATTTCTCACTTGAAATATCTACAAATGCTGTATCCATCATGGGAACTATGCCATTTAGTTCCATATGAGTTAAACGCTTATCATTACATATTCTGGCTACGTGGGCGTTATTGAATATTGGTATACCTATTTTTTCCAGAAATTCAGATAATAGCGGAGCATTTAGTCGCATTACTGCAAAATCGGGTTTGGAATCTACACCGTTTACTTGAAGAAACAAATTATTGTTTCGCACTCCATATCTTAGCTGTTCTATAAGTATCAGTTTAAATTTAATGCCTAATTGTTTACCAAGCTTTATCCAGTGAGCAATAAAGCGATGGTTGCGTTTAGTATTATTTTTTTCGTACACAAGCCAAGCTATCATAATCTAGCCAGCACAAGTTCAGCGATTTTTTTTGCAGGGTTTTTGCCAGTTGTTTCTATAAGTCGTCCGAAATGCGCATTTGAATTTACCTCGCACACCAAAGGTCCCTGAGATGAAAATAAAATATCTACTCCCGCAAAGTCGACGCCTAAGACATCACAGGCTTTAATAGCAATTTTTTCTTGCTCGCTGGTAATATCATAATTTAATGATTTACTTTCGCCCTTATGGTTAGACCTAAAGTCTCCGAACATATTTTGCCGTTCCATAGCCGCAACAACCTTTCCACCCACAACATATACTCTTAAATCTCTACCTGCGCTTTCCTTAATAAAGCGCTGAAATAACAAGGGTTTATCCGCATTGTTTTTAACCAACTCTTCAGCTTCTTCAGCATTATTAATCAGATATACTTGTTCGCCATACGAGCCGAAGCCCTCTTTAAGCACAAAGGGGAGCCCCAAAAATTCTATTGCCTCATACAAAAAATCAATTTTACTATAACCTACAGTGGCAAAGCTCTTGGGACATATAAGTGTATCAGGCTGAGGCACTTTGTCATTTAGCATTAAAAATGTTTTTGTTTTATCATCACACAACATTATTGCTTCCGGTGAATTCATAACATGTACTCCGGAATTTACAAGTCCTACCGCCAAATTAACATCCTTATCCCAGAACACGCATACCTTAGGTTGATTCTTAAATGAAGAAGGAATTATATAGTCCGCATTTTTTTTAACAACTACATCTATGCCAAGTAGATTTGCTTCCTTTACAAATTGCTGTTCAATAAACTTAAAAGGGGCAGAGTCAAGAAAGGCATTGCGAATAAAAAGTACTCTTTTCATACTCATTTATTCTTCATATATAGTGTATTTCCGCCTATAAATTCGCGCAGTATTGAAAGCGGCGGAATATCGTTTAACGCTTCTTCAGGAGCAGGTAGCATGTAATGCAGTATTTTAATTATTCTGTTCACTTTTAAGTAGTCCGGATTGTCCTTTGGTATCTGCCTTAACATTTCATATGAAAAGCGTTTAAGTACCGGTAACTCATAATGAAGCGCAGAGTTGAACATAATATCTGCCTGCTCCTGATATGGAAATACCCACTTTTCTTCTCCTCTTCGCACCTTATCCCACATTGAAAGAGTTTTAACCGGAGGAGTATTTCTAAACAGGTTATCTCTTACAATACGCCTTAGAAGCCTTGCATCTGTAGTACGTATACGATTATGCGAGTCTAAATTGATGCATGTAAGCTCACTTATATATATCTTAAAGATAAGATTTTTATCAAACGCTCCATGCATTCTGGGATTAAGTGCATGTATCCCTTCAATTATGAGTGGCTGGTCGTAGGCGATTTTAAGTTTATATGCATTAGTGTTTTGTGTTTGAGTGGCAAAATCAAATCTAGGCATATTTGTTTCTTTACCCTCAAGTAGAGATGTAATGCATTTTTTGATAAGCGGTACATCTAACGCATCTATGGTTTCAAGATCGGGTTCACCATCATTTTCAAGTGGTAGTTCCCACCTGTTGCGGTAAAAATCGTCAAGAGATATAAGTACCGGTCTTAATCCATTTACTCTTAAATGTATGCTGAGTCTATTGGCAAAAGTTGTTTTTCCACTTGATGAGGGACCAGCAACAAATACCGCTCTTGAGCCGCGATTCAGTATATCCGAAGCGATGTCGGATATTGATTTGTCATGAAGCGCTTCGTTAACTCTAATAAAATCATTTAACTTTTTTTGTTTTATAAGATCATTTAAATCTGCCACATCAGAACAATCAAGCACCCTGCACCAATAGTTGCTCTGTGCAAAGGTAGCCATTTGTTTTGGTAAATTTACAAACTTTGATGATACTGAAACATCCTCTCTTGATGGCAAGAGTAACACAAAGCCGGGAGAATGATGTCTTAGAGTAAATACCGGCACCCTTCCCGTTGAGGGAAGCATAGCTCCATAAAAATACTCCGATATGCCTCCGCATTCATATAGATTGAAGTGTTTATATGGTCTGTAAGCAAGCAGCCGGGCTTTTTCGGGGTCGCCGTTTTCAATAAAATATTTTACAGCCTCTTCTTTTGAAATATGTCTTTTATTAAATTTTAAATCTTCTTTTACAACATCATGCATAGCACCTTCAAGATGCATTATATCCGCAGGATATATACGCATATCTTCAAAAACAATATATATACCATCACCAACGGAATGCTCTATCCTAACTTTCGCATAAGGAAATACTCTTTTAGCGGCAATCAACATAACAAAACGTAAGGAACGCTCATATATCCTCCTGCCTTCTTCATCATTATAGGTAAGCAAGTGTAACTCAGCATCATCATTAATGAAATCGGAAAGCTCCTTTACCCTGCCCCCTATACGTACTCCCATGACTTTACTTAACATATCAGGAGCCAAATCCGAAATAATCTGCTCAACCGTGGTGTTATGTTCATATACCTTAAAATTACCATTTAAAGTAATTTTCATATCTTAACTTTCCTTTCGAAATTTGCTAATTTTTCAGTCCACTGCAAATGTTTAGTACGTACATATGCAGGGTGTTGCTCTTCAGACAATTCTGATTTCCTGCGCACAATATAGCCTGAACCGCGTTTTATAAAATGAAGCTTATTAAATATCAAGCCATGTTTTTCACAATCGGATAAACCCATATAATAGTTAGAATCTCCATTGGGTAAATAACCTTCGCTTATAGAAGTTTTTCTGCCACATATTGGGCAATCCGGGAAAAGCGTTTCTTTGCTGCGGAGTGCACTTTTAACGTTTTTAACTGAAATCATTGAGGATTTTGCCCTTGCAGTTTTATTAACCCTGCAAGTTAGCTTCCTCGCATTTGTCTTAAACATATCAAGCTTAACATCTTTTGGTAGACGCTGAAATATAAGCGCAGCATAGTACGCATCATCAACAGCTCTATGAAAAGGGTGTTCATTTGATTGTCTAATGCCAATCGCTTCAAGTGCATTGCGCAGACCGAACCTGTTTTTTGTGTTTCCCCTCACATGACCAAATAGCTCCTGTAAATCATATATAACAAGTTTTTTATCAATACCGAAAAAGCGAAGGTTTTGGTCTAAAATGGAAATATCGTCCCCTCCCCAGCTAAAAAGCATGTATTCTTCACCACACCATTTTATAAACCTCTCCATAGCTTGGTCAAATTGAGGTGCAAAGTCAATATCTTCCTGTGTAATTCCCGTTATACGTCTAATCCTTGGATGGATTTTTTTATATTGACTAGGTTTTATATCTTGGCTAAATGATGATATAAGCCTTCTTTCAGAATCTAATTTTACTGCTCCCATCTGAATTAGTTCAAATTGAAGTGCATCTCCTACGCGTTTAAATGTTGTCGAGTAAAAACTTATAGGTTGATTCCATTCTAAATCCAGTATGATATATTGCAATTTTTATTCCTTTCCCCCTACATACTCAGCTGCAGATTTACCAGCAAGAGCACCGGTTGAAAAAGCTATTTGAAGATTATAGCCTCCAGTGTAGGCATCTACATCAAGTACTTCGCCTGCAAAATATAGACCGCTTATTTTTTTTGCCTGCATTGTACTGGGATCTATTTCATCTACTGATATTCCACCCCTTGTAATTACCGCTTCTTCAAAAGGGCGTAGCTTTTCAAAGTGCAAGGGTATACTTTTTAAAGTGTTTACTATACTCCATCTATCTTTATTACTAAGGTGAGCTAATTTTGTTTTCTCATACACGTCTGATAGCTCAAGTAAAATATCTACCATGCTTTTAGGTACATAGCTTTGCATAAGTGTATTAAGCTGTATAGAACCGTTTTCATTGCATTCTCTTTGGAGTCTATTCATTAGCGTATAAATATCAAGTACAGGTTTCATATCAAGGCAAATATCTATTCTATGAGCTTCAATACCCGTAATATGGCTGCTTAATGCAATAGCTATGGGACCTGATATGCCAAAGTGCGTAAATAATAGTTCCCCTTGCTTTGAGAACACTTCTTTACCATCTACAAGAGCGGTTAGTAAAACATTTTTAAGGGTCAAACCGCTTAGTTTTTTTACCCAATCATCGGATAGTTCTATCGGAACAAGTGCGGGACTTGTATGTGTCACTTCAAGCCCAACCTGCTTTGCAAATATATATCCATCTCCAGTTGAACCTGTAGAGGGGTAACTTAAACCACCAGTTGCAACTACTATTGCATTACAAGGTATATAATCTCCATCAGTCAGCATTAGTCCTTTAACTCCAGCATTCTTAACATCTATTTCGGCAACTCTTGAATTGAGTCTTATATCGGCACACCTGATCGCATTTTCGAATGCTCGCGTTACATCTGAAGCCTTATCAGATTCAGGATATACTCTCCTGCCTCTTTCAAGTTTTGTGGGACAATTTAATGATTCAAGCAAATTACGCAGTGCTGAAGGGCTTAAATGGTTAAGCGCTGAATATAAAAATTTTGCATTCCTTGGAACATTCTCTAAAAAAGTGTTTATATCACAATCATTTGTAATATTGCACCTGCCCTTGCCTGTAATATAAAGCTTCTTACCGAGTTTTTCGTTTTTTTCAAGAAGAATAACTTTAGCATCCGCTTTAATTGCCGCGTATGCGGCAATTATACCGCTGGCACCACCACCTATAATAGCAACTATATTAGACATTATCAGTATATTCCCGGTTTTCCTGCCAAAGCACTTCAAGTTCGTGAAGGTTTTTTCTGAGCGATTCCTCATTATACCTTCCAAGTGCTGTGAGCAGGGCATTTACCAGCGCCATTGGAGCCGCCATAGAATCTACAAATGAAGATATTCGTGTTGATGCGTCAAGGCATAAGTCGCTCGCATCATGTAAGGGGCTTAATATTCCATCAGTAATACCTATAACGGTTGCTCCGCGCATCTTTGCAAGACGCATAGATTCAAGCGTTCTTGTTGAATATCTAGGGAAGCTTATAGCAATAAGGCAGTCATCTTTATTTATTCTCGCCATACTTTCATATATGGCTCTACTTCTCGCCATAACTACCTCCACATCGTCAAAAATATAATATAAATAATGAGCAAAGAAATCTGCCAGAGGTGCTGCAGAACGTAGACCTAAAATGTATTTTGTTTTTGCTCGCGATATGGCTTCAACAACCGTGTCAAAGGTTTTTAAATTAATCTGCTGCATAGCTTCTTGAATATTTATAACGTCAGAAGATAGAACAGATGAAACTATGTCCTCCGATGACAGGTGAGCTGTCATGTTGAATCGTTGAGCGCTTGTTAGTCTGTGACGCATTATCTCTTGCAAAGCGCTCTGCATTTGAGGATAGCCTTCATATCCAAGTGCAGTGGCAAAACGTACAACAGTACTTTCACTCACCCCTACAACCTTAGATAGCTTAGATGCAGTCATAAAAGCAGCTTTATCATACTCTTCTTGTATAAAACGTGCTATTTTTTTATGACCTTTGCTTAAGCGTTTATTTGTTTTCTTAAGATCATCTATAATATTTGTGGACATTTACTCACCTTTACTTATGTTATATAAAGCCTTGTAATGTTGAATTGTGGTCGGCATATCCCCCCACAAGTGTGTAAGTAATATAACCTTTTTTAAGATAATATACATCACTACCGGGCTCTGCTTCTTCGTAAGTACCTCTACAATCTGGCCAGAAATAAGGTTCATTAAGCGGACTCATACGACTTATAAAACCGTCTGTAAAAAAGCCTTGACTTATAGTGGCCATACGTTCACCCTTGGTTTGCTCGTGTAAAACCGCGGGTGAGTTTACATTTAAGAAACACATGCGAGGCATAGGATTAGACTTTAAAAAGCAAATTTTACCAACGGCAGATTTAGCAAAACCACGTAGCATTTCTTTATTAGCGGATGAACCTATAGAAAGCGCCATAGAAGGTATGTAATTCATTGCAGCTTCTCTTGCTGCACCATCGGTACCACTATAATACACTGCAGCGCCTGCATTAAAACCATCATTAATACCGGCAATGCAAAAATCAATATTTTTATCGGTAAGGCAGGGTGCAATGCGTACGCAATCCACCGGAAAACCATTTACAGCATAACCATTAATATCGCCAAACGAAAAAGGCTTTGCCATAAGCGGCTTTTCAATAGACATGCTGTGGCTTGTAGCGCTCTGCTGTACGATAGGCGCAACGACTAGCACGCTATGACCAGCCTCCAAGCAGGTTTCTGCTAATATTCTAAGACCAGTTGAGTTGTATCCATCGTCATTAGTTATGAGTATATGCATAAGATTCCTTTCTTTTCTTTTAATTTTTGCGTATTCGCAAAAACAATAATGATGAAATAGTAAGCGCAAGGGCAATAGCCCCTATACCGCCAAAAGCTTCAATAAGTGTGTATACTGCGGAAGTATAATTCTTTTGTACAAAATACTCGGCTGACCTATATAAGGTAAGACCCGGAACCATGGGTATTATACCACTTGCAAAGTAGATAGTTGCAACGGATTTTGTTATTCTTGCGGCAATTTCACACAGCACTCCTATCACCAGCCCACACGCAAAATAGGCAAAGAAACTTTGATTCAGCGCTTTATATACAATATATCCGCATAGACCTATTATTGCGCTAAAATGCAATGTGTTCCTCGGCTGTCCCAGCAAAGTGGCTAAGGATATGGTTCCTAAAACGCAAGCTAATAACTCTATCGCCATAATATCAAAATATAGTGAGTACAAGGCTTACGCTTATTGCAACAAGCACTGCGTTAAAAAAAGCCTCTGCACCTCGGGCAACACCGGAGATAAGGTCGCCACGCATGGTGTCTCTCATTGCGTTTGTCATCGCAACACCCGGAAGCAAAGGCATGATAGATCCTGCGATAATAGACATTTGATCGCCGCCAAATATTTTAATGAGTACAAGCGCAACTGTTGTAGCAACTCCGGGCGAAAAAATAGAAATAAGCAAGGAAGGCATAGCAACATATCGTAAAAAGCAGATAAAAAATTGCATTGAAAAGCCTGAGGCGAAGCTAATTAAAAATTCCCTAACCCCTCCCCCAAACATAACCGCAAAGGCAGAAGTACATAGTGCGCAGGAAAGGCAACTTATTAGCGGATTTTCATCACGTCTAGATTGCAGCTCTTTAAGCATTTCAAGCGCCTGCTCGGCTGTAAGCTTATTATCAGCTATTGCCCTAGATATACTGTTTACCTCGTTTATTCTGCTAAGCCAAAGTGAACGCTCTGAAACTCGTATGCTTCGAGTAATAGTATTACCATCCTTAAGAGTAAATGAAACCATAAAGCCGGTAGGAAATGCGAGTATTTCAGTCTTTGCAAGACCAAATGCACTTCCGATTCTAAGGGCTGTATCCTCTGCACGATAAGTTTCACCGCTGCAGGCAAGTATAATACTAGTTGCAGTTACTACAACATCTATAACAGTATTTATATCCTGCTCATTGCAGGTTACATGATTTACAGAAGAACACATATCAACTGAACGCAAAAAATACCTCCTGTGAGCTATATTACCATTTTTTATTATTACAGTAAAGAATGATTTGTCCTAACAACACCATATGTGATTTTTAATATTCAGGCTTGCACTTTATCAAATGCTATGATAGGATACATGTGTTCTTTGAAAGAGAGGTAGTTTTAATGTCAGGAATTAAGTTAGTAATGACAATCCTTATGATGGTATCAGCCGTTTCACTTATAATATCCGTTCTTCTTCAGAAGGGAGATACCGAACAGTCTGTCTTTTTTGGCGGCGCTACAAACAGTTATTTGGGCAAAAACAAGGAAAAAACCAAGGAAGGTAAACTTGCTACTGCAACAAAAATATCCGCGGGAGTGTTTATACTGCTTTCCATTGTAATGTTGTTCCTATAATCTTTACCACACTTTGGCTGGCGCTGTATGCGTCAGTTTTTTTCTGTCAAGGATATTATGCTCTATATAAATGTACAGCATATCGCTAAAGCTTTTGGCGATAAATATGTATTAAAAGATGTAAACTTTTCGTTAAGTGCGGGTCAAAAAATTGGCTTGGTTGGTGTGAACGGTTCCGGTAAAAGCACACTGATCAAGTTACTTTCTTCAAAGTTACATCCGGATGAAGGTAATATAACGTTTTCTAGAGGAATAAATATCGCATATCTTGAACAGGCTTGGATACCAAAACCTCATGAAACGGTAAAAGATGCCTTGTTTTTTATATTTAAGCCGCTCATTGATATGGAAATAAAGCTCAAGCAATTAGAACAACGTATGTCACAAGCCTCTTCGGAAGAACTTTTAAGCCTTGGCAATGAATACTCAGATACTCTGCATAAATATGAAGAACAAGGCGGATATTCATTTCGCTCACATATAAATGGGGTACTTCATGGACTGGGGTTTATAAACGGAGATGAGAATAGGCTTGCGTCAAGCCTTAGTGGCGGTGAGCTTACAAGACTAAATCTAGCTAGGTTACTTTTGTTAAAACCTGATGTAATGCTACTTGATGAGCCCACAAATCACCTTGATATAGATGCTCTAACCTGGCTTGAAAGCTACCTTGAGGATTTTACTGGCGCTGTTATTGTTGTTTCACACGATAGATTTTTTCTGGATAAGGTATGTACGGACATAATTGAACTTCTATTTGGTGTCAGCGAATATTACAGTGGCAATTATACGTCCTACATAAAACAACGTGCTGAACGTTTTGAAAGCAGAATGCGAGTATTTACCAAACAACAAGATGAGATAAAGCGCCAGACCGCTATTATAGAGCGTTTCAAGTCTTTCAATAGAGAAAAATCTATTCGAGCAGCTGAAAGTAGAACAAAAAAGCTTGATAAAATGAAATTGCTTAATAAGCCTGCTGAAGAAAAAACAATTACTTTCGGCTTTATCGCGAATAAAAGAATAGGCGATGATGCACTTATAGTGAGTGCCCTTAAGAAATCCTTTGGAGAGCGTCTAATTTTTGAAGATGTAGACTTCATGCTATCAGCCGGTGAAAATGCTGTAATAATAGGTGCGAACGGCACAGGAAAAACAACTCTAATTGAATGTATACTAGGTATACAAACACCAGATAGCGGCAATGTTAAACTTGGAACAAACGTTCAAATAGGTTATTATTCTCAAAAAATGGAAGAGCTAAACCAAGATAAAACTGTATTAAGAGAAGTATACGATGCCTATCCCCTTGTAAGCCATACTAAAATAAGATCTATACTCGCCCAGTTTAGATTCGTTGGTGATGATGTGCATAAGCAAATTTCTCAACTTTCAGGCGGCGAAAAAGCTCGCGTAGCACTAACTAAGCTTATGTTAAGCAGCTGCAATTTACTTGTTATGGATGAACCAACTAATCACCTTGACTCTGATAGCCGTGAAGTACTTGAAATAGCTCTTGAAAACTACAATGGTACTATACTTGCTGTTTCCCATGATAGGTTTTTCACAAACCGTATAGCAGATAAAATATTACATTTAGAACACGGCATAATAAAGGTATACGAAGGTAATTATAATGATTTTTTATTTGAACAGGAAAAACAAAAGCTACATGGGAAAGACTATGAACCCGGGATTACAAAAACTCAGCTTAATAAAAACAGAAAACGCTCAAGAGATGAGGAGCGTAAAATAATGGAACTGAATACACTGGTTAAAAATGCAGAGAAAGCTGTATTAGCTGCTGAGGAAAAATTAAATAAACTTGAACAATTACTATCTAATGTAACGCTTTATGAAGATAAAAACAAGGCTATAGAAATTATAAAGCTTCATGAAGAAGCTAAAGAAGAAGTTGAACGCAAATACTCCTTATGGCTTGAGGCAGAGGGAAATTACAATAGGCATATTGAAGATGATTAATTGCACTTAGCTTTTAAGATATTAAATTGCATGTTATAATCAAGCAGAGCCGATATTAAGGAGAATGATATGCAGTACCGCAACGAACTCTTAAGACAATTGCCGGCAATAGATACATTATTGCAGAGCAATGAAGCAGCGAACCTTATAAGGGATTATTCTTACAAGACCGTTTTAATTGCATTCAGACAGGCAATAGATTATGCACGCAAAGAACTTATTAATGGTAATATTGAAAAGTGTAGTAAAGTGGATATTATTACTATGGCAGAAAAAATATTGAATGATAAAAATTTAACAGGAATAAGAAAAGTTATAAATTGCAGCGGTACTGTGCTACATACCAATCTGGGTAGGTCTGTACTACCTGAAAAAGCCGCAAAAGCGGCATATATAGCGGCTTCCAACTATATAAACATAGAATACGACCTTGCTACTGGCGAAAGAGGCGATAGGCATGCTCATGTTGAACAGCAGCTAGTTTCGCTTACAGGCTGTGAATCAGCACTATTTGTAAACAATAACGCCGCTGCGGTTCTTCTTATGCTTTCTGCCTTGGTAAAAGGTGGAGAGGTCGTAGTATCCCGTGGTGAGTTGGTTGAAATTGGCGGTTCATTCCGTGTGCCTGACATTATGAAACAAAGTGGCTGTTATCTTAAAGAAATTGGCACCACAAATAAAACCCGTTATTTTGACTATAAAAATGCAATAACCGATAGCACTAAAGCAATTCTAAAGGTACATACAAGTAATTATAAAATTGTAGGTTTCACAGAAGATGTAGATGTTAAAAGACTTGCTGAACTTGCGCATGATAATAATATGCCACTTTTATGTGATTTAGGTTCCGGTTTACTTGAAACCTGCGATAATCCTATACTTGAAAATGAGCCTTCTGTTAAAGAATGGATAGAAAAAGGTGCTGATGTTGTGTGTTTTTCAGGTGATAAGCTGCTTGGCGGACCACAAGCCGGCATAATAGTAGGCAAAGAAACTTACATTTCAGTACTAAAAAAACATCCGCTGATACGTGCGCTTCGCATGGATAAAATTACGCTCTCTGCGCTTGAAGCAACACTATCTTTGTACTTTGATTGTGATGTGGCAGATACTAACATTCCACTTAGAAAAATGTTGTTTCAGGATGAACTATGTATTAAAAACCGAGCGAAAATAATACTTGAAAGTATTAACAAAATAGATAGTTTAAGCACTAAGTTGATACCCAGCCAAGCTTTGGTTGGTGGAGGTTCAGCTCCTGGTGAATATATTCCCTCATATGCAATATGTATGTCACATATCAATATATCTCCAGATAGGCTTGCTTATTTATTAAGACAGCGAGAAGTGCCTGTCATTGGTCGCATACATAAAAACTCTGTATTTCTTGATATGTTCTGTGTGTTTGATAATGATATCCCCCTGCTTATTCAAGCCATTAAAAGCTGTGGTGTAATAAATGAATAGACATGTAATTATCGGTACAGCAGGTCATGTAGACCACGGCAAAACAAGCCTTATTCTTTCCCTTACAGGTAGAGATACAGATAGACTAAAGGAAGAGAAAAAACGTGGGATTACAATAGATCTTGGTTTTACATACTTGAGTATGCCAAGCGGCGAAAAGATAGGCATCATAGACGTACCAGGGCATGAAAAGTTTGTTCACAATATGCTGGCAGGCGCAGGTGGAATAGACATTGTGCTGCTTGTTGTTGCTGCTGATGAAGGAGTAATGCCCCAAACACTTGAACATTTAAATATATTATCGCTACTTAATATAAAATATGGATGTGTTGCAATAACTAAAATAGATATGGTTGATGATGAGTGGCTTGAGCTTATGAAAGAAGATTTAACCCAAACGCTTAAAGGTAGTTTTTTGGAAAACGCACCTATTATTCCTGTTTCATCAAAGGAAAACAAAAATATTGATTTGCTTAAAAATACTCTGTTTGAAATTATAAATAGTTTACCTATAAGAAATGATAGTGGTTTATTTAGAATACCAGTTGATAGAGTGTTTTCAATGCCTGGTTTTGGTACCGTAATAACCGGTACATTAATTGAAGGTAACCTAAAGGTAAATGAGGAGGTTGAAATATACCCTGAATCCCTCTTATCCAAGGTACGAAGCTTACAGGTGCATGATAATACTGTTGAAAAAGCTTTTGCTGGGCAGCGTGTAGCAGTAAACTTAAGCAATATAAAAACCTCTGAATTAAAGCGCGGTTCAACTCTCGCAACTCCGGGCACCATGCAAAGCAGTTTAATGCTTGATGTATACATACAGGTTTTAGCTGACAGTCCTTTTACAATAAAGCATAATAGCAGAGTACACTTTTTTCATGGTACAAGTGAGATGCTTTGTAAAGTTGTGTTGCTTGGCGGAAAAATTGAGCTTTATCCCGGTGAAAGCACATACGCGCAACTTCGTTTTGAAGAACCTATATGTGCTAAACACGCTGATTCATTCGTTTTACGTTTCTACTCTCCGGTTGAAACCATAGGTGGTGGTACAGTATTAAATCCCTTGCCAGATAAACATAGGCCATCAAACAAAGAAATAACAAAAAAACTTAAAATATTACATGCTGGAAGTTTAGAAGAAAAGCTTGAAACTCTAATACTTGAATACAGCCCGCATTATATGGATATTGAATCTATATGCAGTTTACTTTCAATTAATTATTATAAAGCCAATAATATGTTAACAAATTTTCTTGAAAACAATCGTATTATCCAGCTTGATAATAAAATATATATACATACTGATTTTTTCAATGTTTTAGTATCAAAATCAGATAATTTACTTAAAAAATACCATAACGAGCATACACTAAGTTTTGGTCCTCCGCTTGAGCAATATAAATTTTTAATGTTTAAAAATGTTCGTCCCAACATTCAAAATGAGCTCATTAATATTTTTATTGATAAAAACCATATAAAAATAACTAGAGATTGTGTACAGTTTCCGGCGTTTAAAATTGTATTTACAGATAAACAACAAAAGCTAATAGATGAAATTAAATCTATATTTGAGCTTTCCACCTTTGCTCCGCCCGAAAAAAACACTCTTAATAAACAGTTTGAGCGCAATATCGATTACGCTGATGTAATGGACTACCTTAAGGATAGCGAATATTTAATATACACTGACTCTCAAATTGCCTTTTCTTCAA
>DUQK01000054.1 GCA_012837835.1 Christensenellaceae bacterium
CACCTCTAATATTTCTTGACTTATTATATCATATTCTGCTCATTTTATCTTGATTTTATTGACCTTTGTAGCTCCTTAAAATGACAAAATCCCAGCTGATACGCTGGGACTTTGTCGACAGACTGAAACAAAATGTATTTTGTTTTGTGGTAAATATCCGGTTTTTATATGGACCTGAAGTGATGGAAATTGTGGTTTAACGTGTGCAGGAATTGCTATATTGAAAGTTGTACGCTATAATAGAGCCAAATTAACAGGAGGAAACTGTATGGGAAAATACATGTATTTGGAAATATGTAGTCGGCTGCGTAATGATATCATGACCGGATTGTATTCCTGTGGGCAGAAACTGCCCAGTGAAAACCAACTGGCTGTCAAGACGGGCTACAGCTGACAGACGGTTCGACAGGGAATTGCTATTCTGGAGTGAGAAGGACTGGTGGAGCGCATACAGGGCAGCGGTACCTATGTACGCAGCCAAACTGCGGTTCAACCCAAAAGCCACACGGTAGGTGTTATCACCACCTATATTAGCGAACATATTTTTCCGGAGATCTTTCAGGGAATTGATAACGCATTTTCGGAATACTGGTACATGCCGCTGGTGTTCGCTACGCGCAATAGTGTCAAAAAGGAACGTTCTATTGTTTCGCTAACTATCGACCGTAAGGTACTTAAGGTTATTAAGTGAAGATTCATTAGTGCTGGAATTGGATTCATAGTAATTCCAATCTTGTTAGGTGTGTAAAAATAACTAGTTAAAGATAAAGAAGCTTATCTTAACAGTGCAATATTCCTTACTTTTATTGAAAAACCGTACTTATTCAGATACTCATGGTATACTGAAATAAAATCATTTTAAAAGCTTGATTTTCTAAAACGATCTTTGATATATTTAAAATGTTTTAGTATGAAAAACTAGCGATGTTTATTGAAAACCGTCATAATGCCATTCTGCTTCCTGAAGGCGGCAGATCGACATTTCAGAGAGAAGAGGCAAATGATGAAAAAAATGGATATCTTTCTTGGGTTGGAACTTGGATCCACACGTATCAAGGCCGTAGCAATTGATCAAACCCACAGCCTTGCTTCTTCGGGTAGCTACACATGGAAAAGCAACCTAGAAAATGGTTTGTGGACATATTCTCTGGAAGAAGCGTGGGTGGGTATTAAAAATGCTATTTCAGCGATAGAGGACCGCCAGGCTGTTGCCGGTATAGGTGTTTCCGCCATGATGCACGGCTACTTAGTTTTTGATAGCCAATGGCAGCTTTTGACACCCTTTAGAACCTGGCAGAATACTGTGACTGGAGAAGCTGCGGAAAAATTAACGGAATTATTTCAATTTAATATCCCACAGCGGTGGAGTGTTGCTCATTTGTATCAAGCGATTCTTAATAGAGAAGAGCATGTCTCGCGTATCGCACACATAACGACTCTTGCTGGTTATGTTCACTACATGTTGACGGGCGAACATGCAGTAGGCGTTGGAGAAGCTTCCGGCATGTTCCCAATAGATCCCAACACGGGGGATTATGACGCGGATATGTTGACAGCTTTTGATACGTTAACACGCCAGACGAGCATGCCTTGGAAGGTTGGTGAGCTGCTTCCTCGTGTGCTAAAGGCGGGCGAAAATGCGGGTTTTTTAACTGAAAAGGGTGAAAAATTGTTGGACGGTTTGCTGAGCGTAGGCATACCCTTTGCGCCAGCTGAGGGGGACGCGGGCACGGGCATGGTGGCTACTAATGCCATCGCCGCGCGTAGCGGTAATATATCTGCGGGTACCTCTATTTTTTCGATGGTGGTGCTAGAAAAACCGCTGGCAAAGCATTACTCGGAAATTGATATAGTGACAACGCCTGAAGGCAAGCCTGTTGCAATGGTGCACTGTAACAACTGTACCAACGACCTGAACGCCTGGATAAATGTGCTGGAAGAAACGGCTGTTCTTTTTGGCGCATGTCCGAAGAAAGGCGAGTTGTTTGAAAAACTATACCGAAAAAGCTTAGAAGGCGATCATGATGCAGGCGGACTTGTCGTGTATAACTATATATCGGGCGAAAGTGTAACCCATTTTGATGAAGGACGACCTATGGTGATAAGGTGTCCTGAAAGCGAATTTACTTTAGCAAACTTCTTGCGGGCACAGCTTTACTCCACCATGGCTACCCTGCGTATTGGCATGGATATTTTAAGTGGAGAGAATGTTGCCATTGATAGGCTGATGGGGCATGGTGGGTTGTTTAAAACGCCAGGTGTAGCACAGGTTTACATGGCAGCAGCTTGCCGGGTGCCTATTACTTGCATGGAAACAGCAGGAGAAGGCGGACCTTATGGCATGGCGGTGTTGGCAGCATACAGTGTACAGCGTGCGCAGAATGAAACTTTGGATGACTATTTACAAAATAGGGTGTTTGTTTCGTCTTCTTCTGTTACTCTGACGCCTGATGAGGAAATTGTGGAAGGGTTTGAACGATATTTAACTTTATTCAAAAATGCTTTGGTGGTAGAACAAGCTGCTATCAATAATATTTAGGAGGAAAATAGAATGAAACAATATCAATTTTGGTTTATAGTAGGCAGTCAGTTTTTATATGGACTGGAAGTGTTGGAGATTGTAGAACAACGTGCGCGGAAAATGGCCGAAACCATGTCGAAACAGTTACCCTTTCCGCTAATACATAAAGTGACTGCAAAGACCAATCAAGAGATTACAGAGATAATTAAGGAAGCCAATTATGATGATGCTTGCGCGGGCATCGTGACATGGTGTCATACCTTTAGCCCGTCCAAGATGTGGATAAATGGCTTAAATCTGCTTCAAAAACCATATTGTCATTTCGCTACACAGTATAATCGTGAAATTCCTAATGAAGAGATCGACATGGATTTCATGAACCTTAATCAGGCTGCTCATGGGGACAGGGAACATGGCTTCATTGTATCCCGTTTGCGTATGCCCCAAAAAGTGGTTGCAGGCTATTGGAAGGATAAGGAGGTATTGGAACGCCTGGGTGGCTGGATGAAAACAGCAGTGGGTGTTGCAGTATCCAAGTCGCTGAAAGTAATGCGCTTTGGTGATAATATGCGTGAAGTGGCAGTTACCGAAGGGGATAAGGTAGAGGCGCAGATTAAGTTGGGCTGGCAGGTTAACACGTGGCCTGTAGGCACATTAGTGGAATACATGGACGCTGTTGATGAAAATGAAATTGATAGCCTACTTGAAACTTACCGTGCAAAATATGATATCGCTACTCAAGATATTAAAACGGTACGTTATCAGGCGCGGGAAGAAATCGCCATAAAAAAGCTTCTTGATTCGGAAGGCTGCATTGCCTTTACCAATACCTTTCAAGACCTCTATGGTATGCGCCAGTTGCCCGGTTTAGCTACTCAGCATCTAATGGCGCAAAGCTATGGTTACGGTGGAGAAGGAGACTGGAAAACAGCTGCGATGACGGCTATTATGAAGGCGATGGGTGAAAATGGAAACGGTGCTTCTTCTTTTATGGAAGATTACACATACCATCTTGTTAAGGGACAGGAGTACAGTTTGGGTTCGCACATGCTGGAGGTATGTCCTAGCATAGCGGCACAACGCCCGCGAATTGAGGTACATCCCCTTGGTATAGGTAATAGGGAAGCGCCCGCACGCCTCGTGTTTGAAGGGAAGCCGGGTAAGGCCATCGTCGTGTCTTTGGTGGACATGGGTGGACGCATGCGGTTGATATGCCAGAAAATTGAATGTGTGAAACCAATTTTTCCCATGCCAAATCTGCCGGTGGCGCGCGTGATGTGGCGGGCGATGCCTAATCTTGAAGATGGTATCGCTTGCTGGTTGATGGCTGGTGGTGCGCATCATACGGTGCTCAGCTATGATGTAACAAGCGAGCAAATGCGCGACTGGGCACGGATGATGGACATAGAATTTGTCCTGATAGACGAAGAAACGACGCTGGAAAAGCTGGAAGAAGAGTTGATGATAAAAGATCTTGTTTGGAAGCTGAAGTGAGGCGAAAACCATGTTGGAAGCATTTAAGAAAACGGTTTGTGAAGCTAACCTAATGCTGAAAGAATACCATTTGGTCATCTTTACCTGGGGTAATGTTTCAGCTATCGATAGGGAAACGGGATTGGTTGTTATCAAGCCTTCGGGCATTGAGTACGATGGTATGAAACCTTCTGATATGGTGGTGGTAGATCTAGACGGCAATAGGATAGAAGGTACATACAAACCTTCTTCTGATACGCCAACCCATCTGGAACTATATAAGGCATTTTCTGAAATTGGGGGCGTCGTACATGCCCACTCACGTTGGGCGACAGTATTTGCGCAGGCGGGACGATCTATCCCTGCACTTGGTACAACGCATGCCGATTATTTCTATGGCACCATTCCTTGCACAAGAGAGATGACTATGCAGGAGATTACCGGCGCTTATGAGAAGGAAACGGGTAGTGTAATTGTGGAAACTTTTCAGGGACAAAACCCTCTGGCTGTCCCCGGTGTGCTGGTACATACGCACGGACCTTTTGCCTGGGGTACAGATGCTGAAGATGCTGTGCACAATGCGGTGGTTTTGGAGGAAGTTGCATTTATGGCGTATCATTCGTTGCAGCTGAATGGTGAGCTTTCTACTATGCCGCAGGTGTTGCTTGATAAACATTACCTGCGCAAACATGGTGCAAATGCTTATTATGGACAAAAATGAATGTAACGGAGCGTTTAACCATATTTGGTAATTAGCCAAACTAATTGAGTAATACGTGTTTAGCAGTGTGAATATATACTAGAAGGGATAAATTAATGAGCAACTTTAAAGAAAAAGATTATAAGGTATTTGAGATGTTTCAAAAAGAATGGGCACTAGTAACGGCAGGGAATTTGGAGCTGTTTAACTCCTGCACAGTGGGTTGGGGCGATATGGGCACCCTATGGAAACGGTCGGTTGTGACCGTGTACCTCCATCCCAGCAGATATACATGCGAATTTTTCTTAAAGAATGAAACCTTTACAGTTAGCTTTTATCCGCCGAGCTGTAAAGAAGCGTTGGCTTATATGGGATCTTATTCGGGTCGTGATGGCAATAAAGTGCAGAGTGCTGGATTGACACCAGTGGCGATTGGTGACAGTGTCACGTATGCAGAAGCGAAAATTACATTTCTTTGTCGCAAGCTCTATCAGCACCAGTTTGTTAAGGAGGATTTAGCTGCAGATATACAGAAATATTATCACGAGAATCCAAAATCTTTTCCGCTGGATGATGCTGGTAGCTGGCAGCCTCACTGGATATTTGTCGGTGAAGTTATTGATGTTATGGAGTGCTCTTAATATATATTGAATAAAAATGAACCTAAAAGTTAGAACATTAAGGGGAGTGAGGCATCACTTTATTGTTCGCTTTTCCCAAAGGGTAGCTTCAGTACCGTACGGTAACACCAGTCCACAAGGTTGCTAGGTAGTACACTCATAAGGTACATTAAAAAGCCTGTACCCTTGCGGTATTTTAGCCTAGGACGCTTATCTTCTAGCGCTCTTATTACAGTATCTACCAGTTCCTGTGGGTTTCCTGCGTTGCCAAGTGCTTTTTTCATCAGAAATTTAAGGCGTTTTAGCACAGTCTGATAACGGGTAGTGATTTTTAGTGCTTTTAAGTATTGATCATCCATGCTGCTGAGTAGTTTTGTCTTATAAGCACCGGGTTGTATCTTAATTACAGGTATGCCGATAAACATTAACTCTCGACGTAGGCTGTCGTTATAGGCTTCAATGGCTCGCTTGGACGCGCAGTAGGCTCCTGCAAAAGGTTGAGAAGCCGCCCAACCCACGGTAGAAGAGCAGTTAATTATGCGTCCCTTTCCCTTTTCTATCAAATCAATCATGATGGCGTTGACTCGGGCGGTGCCCAGTACATTAATGTCTATCAGCTTTTCCATCAGCTGTATTGCCTCTCTTTCAACAAGCGAAGAAAATACAGATATCCCTGCAAAGTTGACCACAGCGTCCAAGCAATTTGTATATTTAAGCAATTTTTCCTTAGCTGCTTTAAGACTGTCAATGTCGCATACGTTGGCATGTATAGGGATTACATTGGGTAGCTTACCGAGTTCCCTTAGTTTTTCATTATTTGTACCAACAGCAAAAACCTGCCAGCCCCTTTTGGACAAAGCGCGTACACATAATTCTCCAAGACCACCAGTAGCGCCGGTAAAGAAAACAGTTTTCATGGTATATCCTCCTCATAAATGCCTATGCCGACAATATCTTGCTGCCTTCGGGTACGCTGATAGCCTCTGTATATACCGGAGCTCATTACATTGTTGCCCATAAAAATCATTGCCGCTGTCTGACCGCCGTCAAGAGTATAGGCTTCATAGCAGCCTTTTTCCAGCAGACGATCCGCCACAAAGCTTAAAGACGCTCCGGCGGAGCGCTTGTTGCGTCCCTCTACCATTATGCCCACAAAATGACCAGGAGCAATAATGCCTATAGCGCTTCGTGGCTCTCTATTGGTAAAGCTCTTTTTGAGGCGCGTGTCCTTAACACTGTCCTTAATCAGAATAGGACCAAAGGCGAGTACATCAAGCGCTCCTTTATTTAGGTAGTCATCACTACTTAGCTCACCAGGGACGTGCATTTCTACGTGTCCATCAGCATACAGAGCCAGCTCATCAAGGGGCGGTATCTTGGCTACTGGACGGGTATAAGTGTTTTCGTGCAGTAGCTTACTGTTTCGTATAATAAGCCCTACGCGTTCTTTGTTTGATAGGCGAAAGGAAAAGAAATCCCCGTTCTGGGCGTATACAACATGGTTATTGCGTGCGATTTTCTCCGGTCTTTCTAGATAACGGGAAGGTCGCTGTGGGTCTGCAGAAAAGGCACGGAAGTGCTCTGGTTCCTTAAAGCGGATATCCGCAATAAACCATACAACATTTTTATGTTCAAATTTACCAGAATAGCGTGCAATCTCAACCTTAAGGGTGGTCGAAATATATATCCATTGACCAGCTTTCTCATCCCTATGAACAAATACTTTTGTTGCGCTCTGTTCATCAGCAGGTAAAAATCCGTCCTCGGTAAGGGGTGGCCATGCCGTGAAGGGTAGAGGACCTTCTGCAGGAAAAGGAGTAACAGAGGGAGCATATGTAGGTATGTCGGTGGGTAGAGGCGTTGGCAGCGCAAAAGCAGGCACTAAATAAGATAACAGGACGTTCAGCAAAAGAAATATTATTGTCCACACTTTAGTTTTTATAAACCTGCTCATACTGTTCCTCTCCTTATTATTTTTTTAGGTTTATACTACAAGAATGGGAAAGGTCTGTCATGCTATGCATGGTAAAACGCTTAAGAAAGCAATGTTAACCCATTCCGGTCTACTTCTAGCTCCATCAGTTGCCAATTACCGGAAACATTCTGTAGTGCCTGTGCCATGCGCTGGGGGAAATCGTTTTTATGGTACAGGCACAATAAAGTAGGACCAGCTCCGCTTAAGCAAAAACCATCAGCGCCCTGCTCACGAGCAATACGGGCAATTTCTTTACTGCCAGAAATCAAGGGAAAGCGGTATGGTTGGTGAAGCCTGTCCGACATGGCATTGGATAAAAGTAACCTGTTTCCCGTTTCCAAGGCACGCAACAATAGAGCAGCGTGTCCTACATTGTATACTCCGTCTTGCCAAGATATGGTATCAGGTAATACTGCTCTTGATTCTTGAGTGGTGAGATTAAAATCAGGCACCAAAGCTAAAAAACGAATGCTATTTGCAATGGGAGCGGAGGCAGTATATACTTTTTCACCTTCTAAAAGGGATACACGCAGCCCGCCAAAAATGGCAGGGGCAACATTGTCTGGATGCCCTTCTATCTTGGTAGCTATCTCAAGTATATCCTGCTTGTTTTTTTGAAGTCCATGCAGCCTAGAAGCCGCCGCTACCCCCGCCACAATTAATGCGGCGCTGCTTCCCAGCCCACGAGAAAGGGGAATGGACGAGTTAATATGAATACTTAGCCCGGGTACAGCCACGCCCCAAGTTGTACAGGCAGCAACAAAGGCATTGTACACTAAATTGTTGGTGTTACGGTATTTCGGAGGACAACCTGTAATGTGAAGCCCCCCAGTAGTTTGCTCAAAAGTAAAATGCGCATACAGGTTCAGTGCACAGCCCAAGCAATCAAACCCCGGACCTAAGTTGGCGATGGTGGCAGGTACACGAATGCTTACCATGGTTCAACCGCCTTATCAGTTACATAGTTAAGCATATCAGTAGGGTCAATGACATCTCTATGTAAAACGGGTTTATCGGAAAGTCCTTTTAAACAAGTTGGTAAATCAAGCCCAAGCATTTGGCTTAAGATTTCTACGGAGCTAACATCTATAGGAATATTTATTTTTAGTGCTTTTGCTATTGCGCCAGGAAACTTGAATGGGGAAGCAGTAGAAAGTACAACGTTTATTCCGTTTAGTTGGTCTTCTTGAATTAAATCTTCCATTACTTTCCAGGCAGAAGCAGTATGGGGATCCATTAGATAGTGGTGTTTGTTCCACGTGCGGTTGATGACATGGAGGGCGTCCTCATCTCGGCAGGCGGCGGACATAAAGCTTTCGCGTATTTGCTGCATGTATTCAATGGGCATATGATAATAGCCATTATTTTGAAGTCTGTCCATGCACTGTGTTACCAGCGCTGCATCATTTGATACAAAGTAAAGCAACCTTTCCAAATTACTTGAAACTAGAATATCCATGGAAGGAGATAGAGTTTTATGCAAATTTCGTCTACGGTCATACACGCCGGTTTGTATAAAATCATTTAGTACATCATTACTGTTGGTAGCGCAAACTAGCTTATCTATGGGAAGACCTGCCTGTTTAGCAAGGTATCCAGCAAGTATATCTCCAAAGTTTCCTGTAGGTACCACGAAATTTACCATGTCGCCTAAGGCAATGGCTTTTTCTCTAAGCAGGGACGCATAGGCAGTAAAATAATAGGTTATTTGTGGCACCAAACGACCCATATTGATTGAGTTAGCACTGGAAAGCATTAGGCCTTTTGGAGGCTTGAAACCGGCAAATATTTGTTTTACGCCTGTCTGGGCATCGTCAAAGTTGCCTTGAATGCCACATACCTTAAGATTGCCACCCGCCATGGTTACCATTTGGGCTTTCTGCACAGGACTGACGCCGTCTTGTGGATAAAACACTAATACGCGGGTACTGGGTACGTTACTAAAGCCTGCTAGGGCTGCAGAACCGGTATCTCCGCTTGTGGCGGTAAGTATAAGAATTTCACGGTCATCTGTAGTATATTCCCGAGTGGCGGTTAAAAGATGTGGCAAGGCGCATAACGCAACATCCTTAAAGGCAGCGGTAGGACCGTGAAACAGTTCCAACACATAGGTACTTCCTACCCTTACAAGTGGGGTTACAGCGGGATGAGAAAATTGTCTTTCATAGGCGGTGCGGGTAATTTCTTCTGCTATTGGTGCTAACTCAGGAAAAAAGGCGGAAATAATTTGCCTTGCTGCTGATATGAAATCTTCCCCAATGACCCCATACAAATCAGGGATGCTTTGAGGCACATACAGTCCCCCGTCGGGGGCAATGCCTTGCAGAATAGCTTGCGGAGCCTTTACGTTAAACACGCCTATACGAGTACTGCCGTATAACATAGTATCACTCAACCTTTCCAAGCATATATTATCATGTTTACAGTTGCGTGGAAAGATGAAACTCAAAGGAAATATATAATTCCCCGGTTTTTGAACGATTGAGGAGAATTTTGGTTTGTAAAAAGATATGAAATATAGCCCGCCAGTAAAGAATAGAGATTATAAAGACGAATTGGCAAACATTCATAATTAGAGCAACATTTAAATAAAAACAAAGAATGTACAATCCACTGGTTGATTTTCTGCCGGTTTAGAAAAGTAAGGCTTGACATTAACTGGTACGACATGGTATTTTACACATATCCTATTTTATTGGAGGATTTATGCGAAGACATTCTCTTAACAATCTGCTAGTTATTAACCTGCTAGGCGTACGAATAATTATCGACGCCAGCAGGTTTTGTTGTATACAAAAGGAGTAGGTCTACGGCTTGGAGAACACATCAATTACCCGTCCCTTATGTATACAAGGGGCGGGGTTTTTATTTGAAAGGAATAAGAGGATGCAACTGACAGGTGCAGAAATACTTATAAAGATTTTTCTTGAACAGGGTGTTGACTGTGTATTTGGCTATCCCGGAGGCTCAGTACTTAATATTTATGACGAGCTTTACAAGGCGCAGGACAAGATTACCCACATTACTACCTGCCATGAGCAGGGCGCTGCCCATGCGGCGGACGGCTATGCTAGGGTTACCGGTAGACCTGGCGTGGTAATCGCTACTTCCGGTCCCGGTGCTACTAATCTTGTCACCGGCATTGCCAATGCTTATCTTGATTCGGTACCTATGGTCGCCATTACCGGCAACGTTGCCCGCGCTCTTATTGGGCGGGACAGTTTCCAGGAGGTAGATATTACCGGCATCACAATGCCCATAACCAAGCATAACTATATGGTTAAGGATGTAAGCTGTTTGGCTGATACCTTGCGGGGGGCTTTTAAACTTGCTATCTCCAGTCGTCCCGGTCCTGTACTAGTAGATATTCCTAAGGATATCCAGAGCGCACATGTCGAATATGAGCCTAAACCCGAAATACAGCGCACTAACAGCTTAAAAGCTGATGAGAAGAGTCTAAAAACCGCGCTTGAACTGATTGCAAACTCCAAGCGACCCTACATCTATGCCGGTGGCGGCGTGGTTAATTCCGATGCATCTAAAGAACTGATTGCACTAGCTGATATCTTAGACTGCCCCATAGGTACCAGTATGATGGGACTGAGTGCCGTGAACAACGACCACCCTAGGCACCTTGGCATGACTGGTATGCATGGGCGATATGCTGCCAGCAAGGTTTTGAGTATGTCAGATCTGATTATCGCCGTGGGTACCCGCTTTTCTGACCGCGCAACCGGTAATAAACAGGCTTATCAACTGGGGCGTAAAGTGCTGCACATTGATATTGATCCTGCGGAAATCGGCAAGAATATTGTTGCTGATTGTTCCCTTATTGGCGATGTTAAATATATATTGACGCAGCTTATGGAAGCCGGTGTTTCCCGTACTCCCAGCGATTGGGCGCTGCAGGTTGAAAAAGTGCGCCAAGCTCCGGACAACCATCTGGAAATGGATAAGGATACCTTGAATCCGCAGACTGCTATTGAGGCAGTTAACGTAAGGTTGTTGCCTGAAGAAGTTATCGCAACAGACGTTGGTCAACATCAGTTATGGACTGCGCAATATTATCGTTTTAGACGTCCACGCACTTTTATAACCTCAGGCGGTCTTGGTACCATGGGTTACGGTTTTGGGGCTGCCATAGGAGCTTGTATTGGGCGTGGTAAAAAACGTACTGTTTTGTTTACCTCTGACGGATCCTTCCATATGAACATGAACGAGATGGCTACCGCTGTTTCCAACAATTTACCCATTACTGTTGTTGTTCTCAACAACCAGGCTCTTGGCATGGTACGCCAGTGGCAAACTCTCTTTTATGAGAAACGCTACTCCAACACATCATTAAACCGTAAGACAGACTTTGCAAGGCTTGCCGATGCCTTTGGCGCCAAAGGGTTTAATGCCTCAGATCTTAATAGCATGAATCAAGCTCTTGATGAAGCCTTTCAGATTGAAGGTCCTACTCTAATTGATGTCTGTATAGGCTGCGATGTAAAAGTGCTTCCTATGATTCCTCCAGGCGGTACCATAGACGACATTATTTTGAAAGGGTGAGTATTATGGAAGATAAGTTTACATTATCCATTTTGGTTAATAATGAAGCGGGTGTATTGACACGGGTGTCGAGCCTTTTTGGTCGCAGAGGCTATAATATCGATAGCCTGTCAGTGGGCGAAACTGAAGATCCAAGCTTGGCGCGAATGACCATACTCTCCCGGGGAGATATTGCAACTAGGGACCAGATAATTAAACAATTGCAAAAGCTTGTTGATGTTAAAGTTGTACAGCTTATGGAGCCCGATAACACGGTTATACGGGAATTGATGCTAATTAAGGTAAACGCAGAACTTGCTACCCGTGCACAGATTCATCAGGTGGTTGATGTGTTCAGGGCAAAGGTGGTTAATTTATCTACCACAAACATGACTATTGAGATTACCGGAGAAAAATCAAAGCTGGATGCCTTTGTTTCAAACCTTGTTCCCTACGGGATTCTGGAGCTGTGCCGCACCGGAATCACCGCTATAGGAAGAAATTCCGATATATTAAACAACATAGAAAGTGAGGAAAAATAACATGGCAACAATGTATTATGAAAAGGATTGTGACTTAAACCTGCTCAAGGGCAAGAAAATTGTGGTGGTTGGCTATGGTAGCCAAGGTCACGCTCATGCTCTTAACTTAAAGGATTCCGGTATGGATGTTACTGTGGGTCTGTATGAAGGCTCCAAATCTTGGGAAAAGGCGGAGAAGGCCGGTCTTAAAGTAACCACTACTGCCGTGGCAGTTAAGGACGCTGATATCGTTATGATTTTAGTAAACGATGAAAAACAGGCTGATCTGTATAAAAAGGACATTGCTCCAAACCTGCGCCCCGGTATGGCTCTAGCTTTTGGTCATGGCTTTAACATTCACTTTGGTCAGATTGTGCCTCCAAAGGATGTGGATGTTATCATGATTGCTCCCAAGGGACCTGGGCACACTGTACGCAACCAATTTAAGGAAGGTCGCGGGGTGCCCTGTCTTATTGCTGTGTACCAAGATGCTACAGGTAACGCTAAAAAGCTGGCGCTTGCTTGGGCAATGGGCATAGGCGGTGCGCGTGCGGGCGTGCTAGAAACCACATTTAAAGAAGAAACCGAAACCGACCTTTTCGGCGAACAGTGCGTACTGTGCGGTGGTGTTACAGCTCTAATTAAGGCAGGTTTTGATACCCTGGTGGAAGCTGGTTATCAGCCCGAAAGCGCTTACTTTGAGTGTCTACACGAAATGAAGCTTATCATTGACTTAGCTGCGGCTGGCGGTCTTTCATTTATGCGCTATTCCATTAGCGATACCGCTGAATATGGCGACTATATGGTTGGTCCGCGTATGGTGACTGATGAAACTAAAAAGGAAATGAAAAAAGTTCTTGCAGAAATCCAAGACGGCAGCTTTGCCAAAAAGTGGATTGAAGAAAACAAATCAGGTCGCGCCAATTTCCTTAAGATGAGAAAGGAAGCTCAAGAAAGCCTATTGGAGAAAACAGGTAAGGAACTGCGCGAAAAGATGACCTGGCAAAGGGAAAACTACGAAGAATAAGGAGAAAATCATGCTAAGAAGTGACAACATGAAGCGGGGAGCGGGGCGCGCGCCTCAACGCTCCCTGCTAAAGGCCGCCGGACTTACAGATGAACAAATTGCAAAGCCTCTTATAGGCGTTGTCAATTCGTTTAACGATATCGTGCCTGGTCATATGCACCTAGATAAAATCTGCCGCGCAGTAAAAGATGGTGTTTTATCTTCTGGCGGAACACCGCTTGAGTTTAATACAATCGGAGTGTGCGATGGAATTGCCATGGGACATGAGGGTATGCGTTATTCACTTTGTACGAGGGAGTTAATTGCCGATTCGGTGGAATGCATGGTACGCGCCCACGCCTTGGATGCGCTGGTGTTCATTCCCAGCTGCGATAAGGTAGTGCCCGGTATGCTTATGGCGGCTGCAAGGCTTAACTTACCCTGTATCTTTATTTCCGGCGGTCCCATGTTGTCTCTCTCTTACGATAAGGGTCCCCTGGACCTAAATTCCGTCTTTGAAGCTGTGGGCGCCCATGCCATAGGTCAGATGAGCGAGAAACAATTAAAGCAAGTGGAAGACGATGCATGCCCAACCTGTGGCTCTTGTTCTGGCATGTTTACCGCTAACTCTATGAACTGCCTGTCTGAGGCTTTGGGTCTTGCTTTACCCGGTAATGGTACGTTGCCTGCGGTATACTCTGCCCGGCTGCGCCTTGCTAAACAGACAGGCGCTCAAGTAATGAAGCTACTTGAAATGAACCTTACATGTAGGCGAATTTTAACTGAAAAAGCGCTAAAAAACGCACTTACAGTAGACATGGCTCTTGGCTGTTCCACTAATTCTGCTCTACATTTGGCGGCAATTGCCCATGAGGCGGGTATCCCCTTTAACCTAGATATGATAAACGAAGTAAGCGCCACCACCCCCAATCTATGCAAGCTCGCTCCTGCAGGTAAGCATCATATGCAGGATTTGCATGCTGCAGGCGGGGTATATGCCGTTATAAAACAACTGTTTGAAGCAGGAAAGATAGATGGCAGCGCGCAGACGGTTCTTGGCGTATGCATGGAAGAAGCTGTAAATCCTTTCAATGTTAAAGATACATCTGTTATTCGTCCCATTGATAATCCATATGCTCATGAAGGAGGTCTTGTTGTACTACACGGCAACATTGCTCCCGGTGGTGCTATTGTAAAGCAAAGTGCCGTAGCCACAGAAATGCTAAAGCACAATGGACCCGCTAGGGTTTACAACTCGGAAGATGCTGCGGAAAAGGCTATTTTTGGAGGCGAAATTAAAAAGGGCGATGTTGTTGTAATACGCTATGAAGGACCCAAGGGCGGTCCTGGTATGAGGGAAATGCTAAGCCCCACTAGCGCTATTGCCGGCATGGGTCTGGATAAAGATGTTGCTCTTATTACCGACGGACGTTTTTCCGGCGCTACCCGTGGTGCTGCCATCGGTCATGTATCACCCGAAGCGGCGGCTAAAGGCCCTATCGCCTTAATTGAGGAAGGTGACTTTATTCAAATAGACATTCCTGGGCGTAGCCTTAATCTATGCATTACAGATGAAGAAATGGAACGACGGAGCAAAGTATTTGTTCTGCCGACTAAAAAACCATTGACTGGATACCTTAAGCGCTATGCCATGTTGGTATCCTCAGCCGATAAAGGTGCAGTATTTGAAGAAAGCGAGGGCTAATATGAGAACCATTAAGATATTCGATACCACTCTTAGGGACGGAGAACAAGCTCCTGGTTGTAGCATGGATTTGAAAGAAAAACTGGAATTAGCTCTAGCGCTAGAGAAGATGGGAGTGGATATTTTAGAAGCAGGCTTTGCTATTGCATCTCCGGGGGATTTTGAGTCAGTAAGCGAAATTGCGAAAGTTATTAAAAACGCTATCGTAGTTTCTCTTGCAAGGGCTACCATGAAAGACATAGATGTTGCTTATGACGCTGTAAAACATGCTGTGTCTCCCCGAATACATACTTTTCTAGCTACATCTCCTACCCATATGGAGTATAAGCTGCGAATGAGCGAGCAGCAGGTTCTTGATACCATTTTGCAAATGGTCAAGTATGCCAAGGGTAAATTAAACGATGTAGAATTTTCCTGTGAAGATGCTACCCGCTCTGACAGGAACTTTCTGGTTAAAGCTGTACAGGCTGCTGTAGATGCCGGGGCGACAACTATCAACATCCCTGACACTGTAGGCTATACAACCCCAAGTGAAATGAGTGATTTGATTAGCTACCTGCTGGAAAATGTAAATGGCTTGGACGCTGTTGATTTGTCTGTGCATTGCCACAACGATTTGGGGTTGGCTGCCGCTAACACCCTTGCTGCCATTAATGCAGGTGCAACTCAGATTGAGACAACTATGTGCGGTCTTGGGGAAAGGGCTGGCAATGCTGCTATGGAAGAAGTAGTCATGGCGTTGCACACCCGTAAGGATATTTTCCCTGTAAAAACTAATATTGATACTACCCGCATATATCCTGTAAGCCGCCTTGTATACTCAATTATAGGTATGCAAACACCTTTAAATAAACCCATTGTAGGCACCAATGCCTTTGCTCATGAGGCGGGTATCCATCAACACGGTGTGCTGGCTAACGCCTCCACTTACGAGATTATGACTCCGGAGTCTGTAGGTCTTACCACTAATAAAATGATCCTAGGCAAACACTCAGGCCGTCATGCGGTAGAAGACCGATTGAAGGATTTGGGCTACACATTAACCAAGGAAGAAATGGACGAACTATTCACCCGTTTTAAGGCGCTAAGTGATAGAAAAAAAACCATCAACGACAGCGACCTAGAGGCGCTGGTATTGCATCGCATTGCTACCAATGGTGCCCCTTGGAAGCTGGATCGCTTTACCGTTAATTCGGGTAACTATGTAGCGTGCAGTGCTGTGGTACGTCTAAGCCATGAGGGGCAGCTATATGAGGAAGTTGCTCTAGGCGATGGTCCTATTGACGCCGCGTATAACGCAATCGACAAGATAATGAATGTGCCCGAGCATAAGCTTGAGGACTACACCATACAGACAATTTCCGAAGGCAAGGATGCCCAAGGTGAAGCTATAGTAAAACTAGGTTGCTGCAACCGCAGCTACACAGGACGGGGTCTTAGCACCGATGTTATGGAAGCTTCCATTCTGGCCTATATAAACGGTATGAATAAGCTTTTGTAAGGAGGCGTAATGAAAAAAATCCAGATATTTGACTCAACTTTACGTGACGGCGCCCAAGGCGAAGGTATATCCTATTCGGTACAAGATAAACTCTCAATCGTCAGGGTTCTTGACGATTTTGGTGTAGATTATATAGAAGCGGGAAACCCAGCCAGCAATCCCAAAGACATTGAGTTTTTTACTCGATTAAAGAGTGTAGACCTTTATCACGCAAAGCTTTGCGCCTTTGGTTCCACTAGGCGAAAAGGGGTTAGGGTACAGGATGACAGTAATGTACAGTCGCTTTTAGCTACTGAAACACCTGCGGTATCTATTTTTGGCAAATCTTGGGATTTGCATGTGGAAAAAGTTTTATGCGCTACTTTAGAAGAAAACCTTGCTCTGGTGTATGATACAATCAGGTTTATGAAGGATGCGGGGCGGGAAGTTATTTTTGATGCTGAGCATTATTTTGACGGTGTTATAAATAATCAGGAATATGCTCTTAAGGTTCTAAAGACTGCTGTAGAAGCAGGAGCAGACTGCCTAGCGCTGTGCGATACCAACGGAGGTACTTTGCCGCACATTATCTACGAAAAGGTTAAACAGGTTGTAGAGCTTTTCCCCGAGGTTAATGTAGGCATACACTGTCATAATGATACAGGTTGTGCTGTTGCTTCCTCCATTGTCGCCGTTAATGCTGGGGCAGTTCAGGTACAGGGTACCTTTACCGGTACAGGTGAGCGCTGTGGTAACGCGGATTTATCAACCATTATACCTAATCTCCAGTTAAAGATGGGATATTCCTGCGTGAACAACGACTTAACGGGTCTATCTCGGGCGGTACGCCATGTATGTGATATTAGCAATATGCGGGTTTATAAGGCAAGACCCTATGTGGGAGATAGTGCGTTTGCCCATAAGGGAGGCATGCACATAGATGGGGTTACCAAGTTATCCTCTTCCTTTGAGCATATTGCCCCGGAAACGGTTGGTAATGTTCGCCGCTTTCTAACGAGTGAGGTATCGGGTCGTACTACGGTACTGAAAAAACTCGAAAGGGTCGCGCCGGATCTTCAGCGCGACACACCTGCAGTAACGCAGATTTTGGAAAAACTAAAAGAATTGGAAAACAATGGTTACCAGTATGAAGCGGCTGACGCAAGCTTTGAGCTTATGGCACTTAAAATTCTAGGCCGATGGAAAGAACATTTTGAGCCTATCATTTACCGTACCATAGGTGAATATCCGCCGCCTAACGGTGAGCGCAGCGCTTCAGCGGTTGTGTGTTTAAAGGTGGACGGGCGGGAGGAAACCACTGCCGCTATGGGCAACGGTCCTGTAAACGCTCTGGATAATGCCCTGCGTAAGGCGTTAACGGTGTTTTATCCTGAATTGAGTCAGGTTAGGTTAAGTGACTATAAGGTACGTGTGCTAACAGGGGCGGAAGCTACCGCCTCCATGGTACGGGTGTTGATTGAATCCACCGATGGGGAACTGTCTTGGAACACGGTGGGGGTGGGTACCGATGTGGTGGCTGCTAGCTGGGAGGCGCTGTGCGACTCCTTTGAATATACATTACTTAGAAAGGATAGAAAAAATTTATGAGCATGACTATGACGCAAAAAATCATTGCCGCCCACTGTGGCAAAGACACCGTCATTCCCGGTGAAATTATACTGGCTAATGTAGATATAGTGCTTGGCAACGACATTACTGCCCCTGTAGCTATTAACGAGTTTGAAAAAGCTGGTTGCAATGAGGTGTTTGATAAAGAAAAGATTGCCTTAGTGCTTGACCACTTTACGCCAAACAAAGATATTAAGGCGGCTGAGCAGTGCAAAAAAGTAAGAGAATTTGCTTGGAAATATGGCATTGTCAACTTTTTTGATGTAGGTCAGGCAGGAGTTGAGCATGCCTTGTTACCCGAAAAGGGTATGGTAACGGCGGGAGACCTAGTAATCGGTGCTGACAGTCATACCTGTACCTATGGTGCTCTAGGAGCTTTTTCAACAGGCGTAGGTTCAACAGATATGGCAGCAGCTATGGCATCTGGTAAGGCATGGTTAAGGGTGCCTGAAGCTATTAGGGTGATACTCAAAGGTAAGTTTAAGCCCTATGTTTCCGGTAAGGATTTAATTCTTCATATTATTGGCAAAATCGGCGTTGACGGTGCGCTTTATCAATCTCTAGAATTTGTGGGTGAAGGAGTAAAAAATCTCACAATGGACGATAGGTTGTGTGTATGCAACATGGCTATTGAAGCTGGTGGCAAAAACGCTGTGTTTCCCGTGGACGAAGTAACACTTGCTTTTCTCAAAGAAAAAGGTGCTAAAACACCCAAGGTTTACACCGCAGATGAGGATGCTAAGTATGTTCGCACCATAGAAATTGATTTAAGCAACATTAATTCTACTGTGTCTTTCCCGCATTTGCCGGAAAACGCCCGCACCTTTGATGAAATTCCAAATAATATGGCAATTGACCAAGTAGTTATTGGTTCCTGTACCAACGGCAGGTTCAGCGATTTTGTTACAGCTGCCGAAATTATGAAGGGAAAAAAGGTGCATCCCAAGGTGCGCTGCCTAATTATCCCCGCAACACAGCAGATTTATCTTGACTGCATGCACGCAGGATTGTTTGATATTTTCATCGAAGCCGGCTGTGCTGTGTCTACACCCACCTGCGGACCTTGTCTTGGAGGTCACATGGGTATTCTAGCAAAGGGTGAAAGGTGTGTATCCACCACTAACCGCAACTTTGTAGGTCGTATGGGACACCCTGAAAGCGAAGTGTATCTTGCAAGTCCTGCCGTGGCGGCAGCGAGTGCTATTCTGGGTCGTATCGCACAGCCCTCAGAACTTTAAGAAAGGAGAATAAACCATGATTTTAAACGGAAAAGCTCTGTGCTACGGGGACCATGTTGATACTGATGTGATTATTCCTGCAAGGTATCTTAATACATCAGACCCTAAGGAACTTGCTTCCCATTGCATGGAAGATATTGATAAAAACTTTCATAAGCGTATGCAGCCAGGCGACATTATTGTAGCCGGTAACAACTTCGGCTGCGGTTCCTCAAGAGAGCATGCGCCGTTAGCTATAAAAACCAGCGGTATCAGTTGCGTGATTGCAAAGTCCTTTGCACGCATATTTTATCGCAATTCCATTAATATAGGTCTGCCTATTGTGGTTAGCGACCTTGATATTAAGGACGGAGACCAATTAGAGGTGGATTTAGATAATGGAGTAATTAAGAACCTAAGCCAAAATACACAGGATAGCTTTCCGCCTTTCTCTCCTTTCTTACAGGAGTTGATTGCAGGAGGCGGTCTAATGAACGCACTAAAGGAGGGTAAATTATGAAATTTAATATAGCCTTAATTAAAGGGGATGGCATCGGTCCTGAAATCATCGACTCTGCCTGCCAGGTACTGGATAAGGTGGGTAATAAATTTGGACATGAGTTTATCTATACCGATATTAAAGCTGGGGGCTGCGCCATTGATGAGTTTGGAGTACCCCTGCCTGATGGCGCACTTGAAGAGTGCCTACAAAGCGACTCGGTATTATTAGGTGCCGTAGGCGGTCCTAGGTGGGACAACCTGCCCGGACATCTAAGACCTGAGCGTGCACTGCTAAACATACGTAAAGGTTTGGAACTCTTTGCTAACCTTCGACCCGCGCGTCTGATACCGGTACTTAAAGAAGCAAGCCCTCTTCGCCGGGAAACTGTAGAAAAGGGTTTTGATTTGCTTATTGTTAGGGAGCTTACAGGCGGCATGTATTTTGGAAAGTCTGGCAGATATCTGTCTAAAGATGGAGAAACCGCCTTTGATACTGAAACCTATTCGGTAAAGGAAATCCGCCGTATCGGTAAGGTGGCATTTGAAACGGCGCGTACCCGCCGCAGCCACGTTACTAGCATAGATAAGGCCAATGTAATGGAATCTTCCCGTCTATGGCGTGAAACTATGCACGAGTTAGCCAAGGAATATCCTGATGTTGAACTTAAAGATATGCTTGTGGACAACGCTGCCATGCAGCTGGTACAAAACCCTGCTCAATTTGATGTTATCGTAACAAGCAATATATTTGGCGATATACTTTCGGACGAAGCGTCACAGCTAACAGGCTCAATCGGGCTGCTGCCTTCAGCCTCCCTTGGAGAAACAAAGCGCGGAATGTACGAGCCCATTCATGGCTCCGCTCCTGATATTGCAGGCAAAGACATGGCTAACCCCATAGCTACCGTGTTATCTGCCGCCATGATGCTAAGGCTTTCCTTTGGCTTAAATAAGGAAGCTGATGCTGTAGAAAAGGCAGTGGACGATGTACTGGCATCAGGTCTGCGTACTCAGGACATTGCTTGGGGCGGACCCAGTATTTCCGGCAGTGCTATGACAAAAGCTTTGCTTGAAAGATTATAATTAGACTTTTTAGTCTAAAGGAGGTATCCCATGCAGTATATTGATGTTCAAGTGTCCCTAAACTTAAAACAAAAGCCAAATGACGAAAGTAAGCTTGGCTTTGGTGCAATATTTACCGACCATATGTTTATGTGTGACTATACTAAGGGAAAAGGCTGGCATGATGCCCGCATAGTTCCCTATGGTTCTTTTCAGGTGGATCCAAGCTGTGTAGTGCTGCACTACAGCCAGAGCATTTTTGAGGGTCTTAAGTGCTACCGCAGGCAGGATGGCGGCATACAGCTGTTTAGACCTAAAGATAACTTTGCCCGTATGAACCGCTCAGCAAAGCGCATGGGGATGCCGGAACTGGATATCGACACCTTCATGGAAGGTCTTTTGCAACTATTACGGCTTGATAAGGACTGGGTACCCCATAATCCCGGCACAAGCCTGTATATACGCCCCACGCTTATTGCAACGGACAATATGCTTGGTGTACATGCTTCCCATAGCTATCTGTTTTATATTATCCTTTCGCCTGTGGGCGCTTATTATTCTGGCGGTCTTGCGCCCAACGATATCTATGTAGAGGATGAGTATGTACGCGCTGTGCGCGGAGGTATAGGAGAAACCAAGGCGGGCGCAAACTATGCAGCCTCGCTGCTTGCCGGTGTATATGCCGAGAAAAAAGGCTTTGCGCAAGTGCTGTGGCTGGATGGAGTGGAGCAAAGATATGTGGAAGAAGTAGGCTCTATGAATATCATGTTTGCATATGGCAACAAGGTGGTTACGCCTAAACTATCGGGCAGCATATTACCGGGCATAACTCGGGACAGCGTACTTAAGCTTGCAAAACACCTTGGATATGAGACTGTGGAAGAAAGACTGGATATCTATGATGTGCTTGAGGATATTCAGTCAGGCAAACTTACAGAGTCCTTCGGTACAGGTACTGCGGCTGTCATTTCACCGGTAAAAAGCTTCTACTATCAAGACAGGAGCTACCAGATAGGCGACGGAGGCATAGGTCCTGTAGCGCAAAAACTTTATGATACCCTAACTGGCATTCAGTATGGCATTGTAGAAGATATCCTAGGCTGGATTACAGAGGTATAGAAAACGAGAAAAAAGGCTGTGATGACTAAATCTGTTACAGATTCTTTTTACTTGCTGATCATCAAAATTTGAACATATATTTTGAGGTTACAATTTTAGATCATAGCGTACAATATTATGTGTAACCTCTAGTAGGAAAGTGGATAGCAAAAGAGGTCCTTTTCTTGTAAAATTTGTTAGCCTACAAAAACAATGAAAAGGAGACCTCTCTATGAACCATTTTACC
>DUQK01000055.1 GCA_012837835.1 Christensenellaceae bacterium
CACATTTTGAAGCCCATCATATAATAGCCCTGCGTAACGATAGCAGCTGTTGCTGAGTATTTTAACCGGATATTCCTCTATATCGCCCTCTATAGAAAACTCAGGTAAGGGTTTAAGCGGAAGTTCATATATAGCGGCAATTTCCCTTGCTATGCCGTAATGCCCCCACAAGTCGGGGCGGTTAGTCATGGATTTATTGTCTATTTCAAGCAATATATCATCAAGCTCAAGCACACTTGCTAGTTCATCGCCCACACTTGCTTTAAATGAGCTTAAGTCCATTATTTCGGCTTCGCTTTTAGATGGGAATAGCGCTTCAAGGCACAGCTCTTCTGAAGCGCATATCATACCTTCACTCTTTACGCCCCTTAACTTGCTTGACTTTATCTTTACCTTTTCCCCTTCGCCATGCCAGCGCACAAAGCTTCCGGGAAGCGCAAGGGCAACAAGCATACCCTCCCTTAAGTTACTGCCCCCGCATACAATCTGGCTATCTTCGCCAGTTCCTATGTCCACCATGCATACGCTTAATTTATCAGCATTAGGATGCCTATCCACGGAAACTATACGCCCGATTATTATATTTTCTAAATCGTCTTTAGGGTTGCTTACGCTTTCAACCTCAACCGTGCGCATGGTAAGGTCGTGAGCCAGCTCATCCATGCATATATCATCAGGTAAATTTACATATTGTTTTATCCAATTTAACGAAACTATCATACTGCCTCCTATTTGAACTGCTCTAAAAAGCGCAGATCGGCGCTGTGGAACAGCCTTACATCGTCAACTCCGTAGCGCATCATAACCAGCCTATCAAGCCCTATATTGATATAAAAACCGGAGTATATATTAGGGTCTAGCCCTGCGGCTTTAAGCACATTGGGGTGCGGCGTGCCGCCGGGCATAACCTCTATCCAGCCGACATTTTTACATACCCTGCAGCCTTCGCCACCGCACACAAGGCATTTCATATCTATTTCAAAACCGGGCTCAACAAAGGGGAAGAAACCCGCGCGCATACGCACATCAACGGGCATACCAAACACCTTTTCAAGTATGGTTGCCACAAGCAACCTGCCCGATGAAAAGGCGAAGTCCTTATCCACTATAAGCGCTTCGTATTGGAAGAAAGCCCTTTCATGCCTAGCGTCCGTAGTTTCATTACGGTAAACCCTACCAGGATATACAAAGCGTGCAGGCGCGCCATGCTCTTTAAGATAGCGCACACTGCCGCCGGTTAAGTGCGGTCTTAGACAAAGCCTTTCGTTCCCCGCTTTATTTTCTGTACCCTTTAGCCAATAGGTATCCATACTGTCCCTTGCGGGATGTTCCTTAGGGAAATTTAAGTTATCAAACGCATATAGCTCGCTTGTGATATCGTCTTCCTGATAAAGGTCAAAGCCTAAGGATAAAAAAGCGTCGTTCAAATCATAGCTCATGCGCTTTATAGGGTGAAGAGCGCCTGTTTTAGGCTTTATACCGGGGAGCGTCATATCAAAGGGCAGGTCAAGCTTTGATGAACTTGCTATAAGCTCCTCTTCCTTTTCCTCTATTGCGTTTAGTATCTTCTGTTTTGTTTCATTTGCAAAGCTACCTGTGCTGCGCCTTTCATCAGGCGCCATAGAAGAGAGCCCTTTTAATATTTGAGTTAAATCCCCTCTTTTGCCTATGTATTTTTGTCTTACTGAAAAAAGACCGTCGCTATTCTCTGCGCTGCTTATGTCAATTAGCGCATTTTCAAGCATTTCATTTAACTTATCCAGCATATTTCCTCCAAAAAAATTACCATGCCATAGGCATGGGACGAATTACCGCGGTACCACCCACGTTGCGGACGAACCGCCACTTTAAGGATATAACGCTCCTACCGCCTTAAACTACATTGTCACTTAAGGTGCTCCCAAGTGAACTTCAGCTACGGTATTCTTAGGGGCATTACAGCCACGTACCCCACTCTCTTAAAGCATTCCCGCCGCCTACTCTCTCTTTCAACGCAGCAAGCAGATTATAACAAACCCTAAGTGTCTTATCAAGGCTTTACATATATGAAAATCGCCAAGTTAGATTATATAATAAAATGTGGCATTTTTTCCGTAAAATTCTCTCGCAAATTATTCAGCTAATTTACATATGTAATACTAAACAATAACGGATGAAGCAGTCGCACAACATAATATTATTCTTCTGCATCAAAATAAGTTCTGGCTAAATATAAAATCCACTTAGCAAATGAAATTTAAATTATGCTCGATATTTGCCAATGTTTTATAGACCAAAAAGCGCCTTTGACCACTATAAAGACTATACTCTCCAACAATTTGGTAGCCAGATTTTAAAAAGTTATTCAAGCTATAGGTATTTTCTGGATGAACTGTAGCAACCAAGGTCAGAAAACCTCGATCAATTAATTCTTTTTCTGCCAAATGTGTTAAAAAAACCTGCAAACCTTTACCACGTAGTTGTTCATGAACAACTACCGCTTCCATTATTGCAGTATGTTTTGGAGATATATCCATAGAAAACAAAATATCAGTAATAAGCTTTTCTAAAGCAAAAGTTCGGATAAGAATCATAGCCAATATTTCAGGTTTTTCTAATTTGAACTCTGTTACAGATAAAGACGGATCAGACAGCGCTAAAATCGAAAAACCCTCAGATTCTATGAGAGAATAAATCTCTTCATCTTTCATAAAAGCAAACCAGGAAGGAACTGGCATCCGCTTAACGATTCTATTCAGAACTCGGCTCATATCAATAGCATCTTCTAAACGTGCGAATCTAAAATTCAAATTAGAATAAAATCGTCTAAAGATTGACATATTTCATCAGTTCTGGATGTTTTTCAAGGATACTGTTCGGATATTCATCCAAGTTCTCTTTTTTTCGATACTTTCTCCATTCATAGTCCAATTGAAAAATGTTGCGATTAACTTCGGGATATTTTAACAAGTCACGCTCTTGAACCTGTAGGTTTGAAGTAAGGATAAAGAAGCGATTAGCAAACAAATCATCAATGATACGAATACTGATGATATTGCGCTTAATAAGAACATACAAGGTTTCAAAAAATGTTAGATAAGTAATTAGGGAGACCCAATCATCATCATTAATTTTCTCATTAAAATACAAATGTTTATAGAATTCATTAAGCGTAGAATTCTCTATAAAACAATTGTTAAGCTTAAGGATGAATTCGCCCTCTGCAATTTCCTTGGTTTTTCGCATTTCAAACCAAAAAGTGAATATACCAAACGCAGCAGTAGCAATGGTAAGCATCCTTAAGGCTGCATTATCATATAAATAAGTAGCGACCATTAATCCCAGTGTCAATATCAACACAAAAATACCAATCAAAACTTCACGTTTGTTATTTTTCATATCTATCCTTTCACATTACGCATAACAATTTCATATGACTCTCTCAGCTCAATCACATATTATCTGCTAGTTTTTTCATAGCGTACAATATTATGTGTAACCTCTAGTAGGAAAGTGGATAGCAAAAGAGGTCCTTTTCTTGTAAAATTTGTTAGCCTACAAAAACAATGAAAAGGAGACCTCTCTATGAACCATTTTAC